>PMGP01000196.1:2138-10312 GCA_003156235.1 Acidobacteriaceae bacterium | reverse complement strand
CCGGTACGCCGCCGCCGATGACATCGATGATCTCGCGCAGCTTGATGCCCATGGGCACTTCCACCAGGCCGGTGTTGGTGATTTTTCCAGTGAGGGCGAAGACCTTGGTGCCCTTGCTTCTTTCAGAGCCCATGTTGGCAAACCACTTGCCGCCATTGCGCACGATGGGCGCGATGTTGGCGAAGGTTTCCACATTGTTGATGAGCGTGGGCTTGCCGAACAGGCCACTGACCGCCGGGTAGGGAGGACGCGGCCTTGGCGAGCCGCGCCGGCCCTCGATGGAGGCCAGCAGCGCCGTCTCCTCGCCGCAGACAAAGGCTCCTGCGCCGAGACGGATTTCGATATCGAAGTTGAAGGGAGTATTGCAGATGCCGTTGCCCAGCAAACCGCGGCGGCGAGCCTCTCGGATGGCCGTAGTCAGACGAGAGACGGCCACCGGGTACTCGGCCCGGACATAGATGAAGCCTTTGCTGGCGCCTACGGCGTAGGCGGCGATGGCCATGCCCTCGATGACACGATGCGGGTCGCCTTCCATCACGCTGCGATCCATAAATGCGCCGGGATCGCCCTCGTCGCCGTTGCAGACCACGTACTTCACGTCGCCCGCGGCCTTGGCAACCGTTCCCCATTTCAGCCCGGTGGGATAGCCGCCTCCGCCGCGTCCTCGAAGGCCGCTTTCGGTGATGCGGTGAACAACGCCGTTGGGCATCATCTCCGTGAGCACGGTCAGGAGCGCCTTGTAACCGTCGCGGGCAATGTAATCGTCGATTTTTTCCGGATCGATGTGGCCGGCATTCTCCAGTACCACCCGCACCTGCTTGTCGAAGTGCTCGCTCAGATCGCACTGCAAGGCCGGCACCGGTTTTCCGCCCAGGCTTTCGACAATTGCCTCGGCGTGGCCGGCATTCACATGGTGGTAAAGAGTATCCTCGGGGTCCACGCGAACCAGAGGCCCGGAAGAGCACGGCCCCATGCAGCCGGTACGGCGTACCAGCACCTTCTTGCCGGAGGACTCGGCGGCCTTCACGAGGGACTCCCGCAATTTGTCCGCACCCTGGCTCATGCAGGCCAGGTCCATGCAGACATTCACTTCAAAATCGTATTTCTCGTTCTCCTGAGAGACGCTTTTGGCTATCTGTTCGAGCTCTTCGATTGTCATTCCACGGCCCACCTTTCGAGTTGCTCGAGCATCTGTTCAGAGGTCATCTCTCCCACCACTTCGCCGTCGCACAACACCACCGGAGCGCGGCTGCAGGCACCCACGCAGCGGGCGGTCATCAGGCTGATCTGGCCGTCTTTGGTGGTCTGTCCACGGGGAATGCCCAGGCGTTTTTCGGCCGCCACCATCAGTTTGTCGGAGCCCTTGATGTAGCAGGCCGTGCCGGCGCAGACCGTGGCCGTGTGCTTGCCGGGCGGCTTGAGGCTGAAGTAGTGGTAAAAGGTCACTACCCCGTAGGCCTGGCTCAGCGGCACGCGCAGGGATTGGGCAACAAAACGAATCGAGTCGTCGTCCAGGTAGCCGAAGGCGGACTGGACGGTGTGGAGCGTTTCAATGAGCGCGTGACGGGCAAAGCCATTCTTGCGCATGGTGCCGTTGACGATCTTCCAACGGTTGTCGCTGCTAGGCAGCGGCGGGGGCGTGAATGCAGGCACGAATCCTCCGTACATGGAAGGCAACGCACAACGATAGCGCCGGCGTGCCAAGTTCCATGTCTGTCTTTCTTATAGGCCATCGCGCCAGTTTTTATTCGTGACCACGGTCACTTGGAGTTGTAACGGATCCCTCACTGCGGCAATGAGGAAAAATGTTCTGGATTGGGAAGGGAAATCCGTCCGCTATCCGAGCGAAGGCAGGCGGTCAGAGATTCCGAACAGGAAGATGATGCCGATGATGAAGCTGTAGGCGGCGCCAGCCCAGGCGATGACATGGTAAAGGCGCGGATGGTGGTGGCCGCTGGCGTTGAAGGCTCCGCCCATGGTGGCGGTCATCAGGGCGTTCATGGCTACCAGCCCCACGGCAAAGGCCGCCAGACCCATCATGCCGCGCGAGGTTCCGCCCAGATTGGCGGTGAGGAAAAAGAGAGCCAGTTGGCTGGGGGTTTCAGCGCCCACGCCGTGCAGGATGCCGATGACGAAGACAGACTTGCCGTTGTACATCCACTGAAAACGCTCGGGTTGCTGTGCCTGGGGGTTCCAAAGGCGGCGCGCCCGCCAGCCAATCCATAGAACTCCGTTGATGGCGATGGCCAGACGGCTTTCGATGCGGGTGTGGGAGTGTCCGTGCGCGTCCTTGCGGAGAATTCCCGCCACCACCCCGACGCCGAGAACGATGAGAGTAAGGCCGATCAGCCGCTCTGCCCAGTGGTCCAGGCCTTCGGGCAGGCCCAGGTGCATCTCCAGCACGGCGATGCCCAGCGCGGCCACCGTGAAGGCGTGGCCCAGGGCGTAGGTCATTCCCAGGCGCAGGCCGCTGCGCCAGTTGGGCTGCACGGCGGTAATGTCGCTGATGGCGGCCAGGTGGTCGTAGTCGAAGCCGTGGCGCAGCCCCAGCAGCAGGCAGGAGCCGAGCGCGGCATCGAGTTTCCAATCGCCGGAAAATGGTAGCACGAAAATCATTATAGCGCATACGCGACAAGACCGGGTGGGGTGATTCGGTCGTCTTCGACTATCGGGCCGGACGCAACTGGATTTTGTAATCCCGATAGTCGATCGTCACAGTTGTCTGGCCTAGAAGAAAGCTATCTGAGACGGCCCTGGCCTCGGTGGCCATGGAGTAACCGCTTACGTTGACGTAATGCCGCATCACCTGGGCGGCTCCGGTGAAGATGGAGGGACTTTGGGATGCGATTCCGTCGAGCTGGACGATGGAACCGTCTTTGGCGTCGACCATGAGGGTCCCCTCGATCATATTGGGAGCCTTGTGTTTGGGATGGATAGCAAGGGCAAGACATTCCCGTCCATTTAGAAGTTGGACGCCGCCGGGCTTCAGTTGCATCTCATAATTGGCGGATGTGAACCATGAATGTTCAACGGTGCCGGGCAAATTAAGGTTCTTCTCATTGTCGAGCACTGTACGTAGCACGTGGGTTCGGATAAACTCGGAGCCGGATTCCGAAAGGATGGTGTAACTCTTGCCGGAACCCTTGCGGTAGAGGGTTTGCACAGTCATTTCAGCCGCGGGACGGGTCTCGTCCTTTCCCCGGTAGACGGCGTAGTGTTCGGTAACGGTATAGCTTTCGATGTGGTCAACTCTGGCTTTTACCGCGGCATCGACCAGCCCAATGACCGATGCGGAGTCCGGCTGCTGGGCCGCAACTGCGGTGGTTCCGAGCCAAACCAGAATAGAAACAGCCGCAAGCGCCAATGCCTTTCCAAGTTGCCTGCAATTCATCATGCTGAAGCTCCCCGCATTCCTTCTATTACAGATTAAGCTAATTATGCTCATTGCCTGAGCAGAGTGAGACAGAAGATGGGGCGCGGCTTCTCAATTCTGAGGCCGTCGGTTCCGATGCGCTATGCTGGTTTCCTGTGAGAGGCTTTCTTTTGACGGACAAATCCCAACCAAATCGAGAACGTCACGAAGCGCTGCGGCGGGGCGTGGTGGTGCGCGGAGTGGTGCAGGGGGTGGGGTATCGTCCGTTTGTCTATCGGCTGGCACTGGAGGAGGGTCTGGCGGGGTTTGTCGGCAACGACACTGACGGGGTGACGATTGAGATAGAGGGACCGGAAGCACGAGTGGAGGCGTTTCTCGTCCGCCTGGAAAGCGAAGCGCCGCCGCTCGCGCGCATCGACTCCGTTACGGTGCTGGAGGCGGAGGTGACCGGAGAGGCAGGCTTCCGGATTGTTGCCAGCGAGATTCTGGGCCGGGTGAGCACCGGAATTCCGGCCGATGCAGCCACCTGTCCGGATTGCCTGCGCGAACTATTTGATCCTCAGGACCGCCGCTTCCTCTATCCCTTCCTCAACTGCACCAACTGCGGGCCGCGCTTCACCATCACGCGGCGGATTCCCTATGACCGGCCGCAGACATCGATGGCCAAGTTTCCCATGTGCCCGGAGTGCCAGCGAGAGTACGACGATCCGCTGAACAGGCGCTTCCATGCGCAGCCCAATGCGTGTTGGGTGTGCGGGCCGCGGGTTTGGCTGGTGAGCAATGCCGACTCGCAAACACGAAATCTTCACGAACCAAACGCTAACTTGCTAACTTGCAATTTCCGCGAAGCGGAAGCTAACTCGCGGCATTTGTCAAAACCGCTCTCGACTGCACAGGCATCTTCATGGGAAGCAACGGATGCTTCAACCTCCAAGCAGGATGATCCAATCGACCAAACCATTCACCTGCTTCTCTCCGGAAAAATCGTCGCCGTCAAGGGCATTGGCGGCTTTCATCTGAGCGTGGATGCAACCAACCAAGCGGCGGTGATGCGCCTGCGTGAGCGCAAACGCCGTTATGGCAAGCCTCTGGCGGTGATGGTGCGCGACATCGATGCAGCGCGGCAGGTGTGCGTGCTTACGGCGGAAGAAGAGGCGCTGCTCATGACGTCGGCACGGCCCATAGTGCTGGCGCGGCGGCGCGAGGGCTGCGGCATAGCAGACGCTGTTGCACCGGGAATTCCATGGCTGGGCGTCTACCTGCCTTACGCGCCATTGCAGCATCTGCTCTTTGCTGACGCTCGCGTGCGAGCGCTGGTGATGACCTCGGCCAACCTGAGCGAGGAGCCGATTGCAATCGACAACGATGAGGCAAAGGCGCGGCTGGGCGGAATTGCCGATGCCTTCCTGATGCACGACCGCGAGATTTTGCAGCGCTGCGATGACTCGGTAGCCGCCGTGGTGGATGGTGCGCCGCAACTGATCAGACGAGCGCGGGGATTTGTGCCGATGGGTGTGGCATTGCCCTTTGATGCTCCGCCGCTGCTGGCCGTCGGTGGGCACTTGAAGAATGTCTTTGCTCTGGCGCGGGGCCGGTTTGCCTACCAGAGCCAGCACCTGGGCGATCTGGAAAACCTGACTGGTCTCGAATTCTTCAAAGAGTCGCTCGATCACCTGATGAGGACTTTCGAGATTGAACCGCAGACTGTTATTCACGATCTGCATCCGGATTACCTTTCGACGACGTGGGCTCGCGAGTGGGCGAAAGAGCGAGGATTGCAGACAATCGCCGTGCAGCATCATCATGCGCATGTGGCCAGTTGCATGGCCGAGCACGGCCTTATGGGCAAAGTGATTGGCCTGGCACTCGACGGCACGGGCTACGGAAGTGACGGGAAGATTTGGGGTGGGGAAGTGCTGATCGCAAGCCATACGGGCTTCGAGCGGTTTGCGCATCTCGAATATGTGCCCATGCCCGGTGGCGAGGCGGCGATCAAGGAGCCATGGCGTATGGCGCTGGGAGCGCTTCATGCCGCGGGGTACGATGTGGAGTCGGAGCAGATGCTGGCGCTGCTCGGAGCAGAGTGGAGCGAGGCGCACGTACTGAAACGGATGATCGAGCGCAAGATCAATTCGCCGATGACATCGAGCCTGGGGCGGCTGTTTGATGCAGTAGGAGCTGTGGTGCAGGGGCGGCGCGTGGTGGATTACGAGGCGCAGGCGGCGATTGAGTTGGAGGGAATTGCGGTGGATGAGCCGGACCGTTTTGAGCAGGGAAATTATGTGCCGGAGTTGCACGAGGCGGAAGAAGGTTCAGGCAGCGCAGCAGTGATTCGAACAGATAAGATGTGGATAGCGGTGTTGAAGGATCTGTGGCGCGGTGTGCCTGCAAGCCGCATTTCAGCAAGGTTTCACGCAGGCATTGCGGAGGGGTTTATCAATGCGGCAGCTAACGCGCGCATAGAGACCAGCATCAATGTGGTTGCCCTGAGCGGAGGCTGCATGCACAACCGGCGGCTGGCGCGGCTGTTACGGTCGGGTTTGGAAGAAGAAGGCTTCAAAGTCTATCAGCATCGCAACGTCAGCCCTGGAGATGGAGGGCTGAGTTATGGTCAGATTGCGGTGGCTGCAGCGATGCTCAGCCAGCAGCAGTTATCCGGAGATGCGCACTAACTGCTCAGCTTCTTCGCGCGGGCCCAGAAGGGAGACGCTGGGGATGCGGCCGCGCACCATGGTTATCTCATCGCAGCGATGAAGGCGCGGGCAACTCTGGCAGTCTTTGAAGATCTTGTCGGGCAACACGGCCTTGTCTTCGACGGCACGAAAACCGAATTTAAAGAAAAAATCGGGGATGCGTGTAAACAGGCAGATGGATTGGATGCCGTGCTCTTCAGCTTCCTCGATGAGCGCGGTGAGGAGGCGCCCTCCGGCGCCCTTGCTCTTGGCGGCGGGCCTGACTACGATGGAGCGCACCTCGCATAGATGCGGCCCATAAAAGTGCAGTGCGCCGCAGCCCAGGAAGACGCCGCCATCGGACAATGCAACGGTAAAGTCGCGGATGTTTTCGCAGACCTCGGCGAAGGGGCGCTTGAGTAGTGTGCCATCTGTCGAAAGCGAATTTACTAGATCGCAAACATTGGTGGCGTCCGTGAGCAGGGCCTTACGAACCAGCATGAGCGACCTCCTGAATCAGAGCGTCGATCTTTTTCAATGTGGCGGCCAAGGCTTCTTTGACGCGCACTCGTGCGGTCCCTCCCGTTACGTTGTGGCAGTCGAGCGTGGCCGTGAGCGTAACGGCGGCAAAGAAGTCATCCTCGAACTCCTCGCCAAACTGGCGGAGTTCGTCGAGGGTGAGGGCGTCCAGCTCAACGCCGTTCTCGATGGCGTAACGCACGGCATGGCCGATCTTCTCGTGAGCGGTGCGGAAGGGAACGCCCTTGTGAACAAGATAGGTTGCAGCGGCCATGGCATTCAGGCAACCCGACTGCGCAGCTTCGCTCATGCGCTCGCGATTGAACTGAAGAGCGGTGATAAATCGCGCCACGAGCGAGAGCATCCGCGGCACAAAGCTGACTGAAAACGCCTGCTCCTGCGTCTCCTGCAAATCTTTGTTGTAAGCCAGAGGAAGGCCTTTGAGTTGCAGCGTCACCGCTTCCGCCGCGCCGTGAATGCGGCCGACCTTGGCGCGGATCAGCTCGGTGAGATCGGGATTCTTCTTCTGTGGCATGGCGCTGGAGCCGGTCGAAAAAGCCTCGGGAAGCGTAATAAATCCGAATTCCGCGGTTGCGAAAAGCGTAATTTCCTCGGCAAAACGGCTCAGATGCAGGCCGACAAAGGTGAGCGTCTGCAAATATTCCAAAATAAAATCGCGGTCACTGGTGGCGTCGATGGAGTTGGCGGTGGGCGCGGTGAAACCCAGCTCGCGCGCGGCGATAGTGCGGTCGAGCGCGAGCGTTGCGCCGGCCACCGCGCCGGAGCCGAGCGGACAGAAGTTGAGACGCGCAGAGCAATCGCCGAGGCGCGCCGCATCGCGTAAAATCATTTCCACATAGGCCAGCAGCCAATGCGCAACCAGCACCGGCTCGGCACGCTGCAGGTGAGTGTAACTGGGCATCACCGAGTCGCCGGCGGCACGGGCTTGCTCGACCAACGCATTGGCCCAGGCGGCCAGAGCATTCTGCACAAGGCTGATTTGTTCGCGCACATAGAGACGGAGGTCGGTGGCAATCTGCTCATTGCGGCTGCGTCCGGTGTGCAGCTTGAGGCCTAGCGAACCAACGCGCTCGACCAGTTTCAATTCAACAAAATGATGAATGTCTTCGGCGGTTGCATGATCGCGCACCAGCGCTTTGCCGGCCTGCGATGCGTGTTCAGCGGCAATTGCATCGAGCGCCGCGCGCAGCTCCGTTGTCTCATCATTTGTGAGAATCTTCGCGGCACGAAGAGCGGACGCGTGCGCCTTGCTGGCGGCTATCTCCTCATCGAGAAGCCGCCAATCAAAACCAATCGACCGCTGCCAGTTTTCGAACTCCGCATCCAGCGGCTCGCGAAAACGGCCAGACCACATCTTTCCGGATTGTTGTTCGTTGATCATTGCTTTAAGCGTACCTCATGCTATTCGTTCTTCTTGCCGCAGTTGAGCTGGGGCATTTCACATCCTTGGCTGAGGGTGAGCAGCCCGCTTGCGGCGTAGGTAAGCAGCTTGGCACGTGTGTCGGTGATGTCCAGGTTGCGCATGGTGAGTTGGCCGATGCGGTCGCGCGGGGAGAAGGTGGATTCAGTCTTCTCCATGCTGAGGCGCT
>PMGP01000196.1:0-2125 GCA_003156235.1 Acidobacteriaceae bacterium | reverse complement strand
GCTCGATGGTGTCCTCGTTGTGAATGCCGGTGATGAGCCGTTCGTAGGCGATGAAGAGCAGGGCGAGTCCCGGCGCCTCATAGATGCCGCGGGATTTGGCTTCAATAATCCTATTCTCAATTTGATCGCTCATGCCGAGGCCGTGCCGTCCGCCAATGCGGTTGGCTTCGAGCAGAAGTTCGACGGGGTCGCTGAACTCGCGACCGTTGAGCGCGACAGGGAAACCCTCTTCAAAGCGGACGGCGATCTGTTCGCGCTGGATTTCGACATCATCGCGCCAGAAGGCCGTGCCCATGATGGGAACAACGATTTTGATCGACGAAGAAAGATGCTCCAGGTCTTTGGCTTCATGCGTTGCGCCAAGCAGGTTGGAGTCGGTGGAGTAGGCCTTCTCGGCAGACATTTTATAGGCGAAGCCGTGGCGCTGCATGAAGGCGGACATCTCGGCGCGGCCGCCAAGCTCGTCGATGAAAGCCGAATCGAGCCAGGGCTTGTAGACCTGAAGGCTGGGATTAACGAGCAGTCCGTAACGGTAGAAGCGCTCGATGTCGTTGCCCTTAAAAGTTGAGCCGTCGCCCCAGATGTGGACGTCGTCCTCCTTCATTGCAGCTACCAGCATAGTCCCGGTGACAGNNCCGTCGTGATGTGGAAGGCGCCCGATTGCAGTGCGGCGATACCTTCGCGAACGAGCGGGCCGCGGCAGTCGATGAGGCGGGCCTTTTCGGCGCCGTATTCAAGGGCCTTGCGCGGAATCTCGTCGTAGTCGGTTTCGTCCGGCTGGCCAAGGTTGGCTGTATAGGCGTAAGGGATGGCGCCTTTCTGCTTCATCCAAAGCAGGGCGGCGGAGGTGTCCAGCCCGCCGGAGAAGGCAATGCCAACTTTCTGGCCGACGGGCAGGGATTCGAGAATTACGGACATGGCTGAAACCTCTGATCAAATCGTTGTTTTGAAAGGGCACGACTTTAGTCGTGCCGCAGAAAAGCAAAAAATCGTGGGCTTTAGCCCCTGAGGGAAAAGCAACTCTCGGTTACTTATGCAGTCGGAAATAGCTTGTCAATTACATCCGAAATCGAGTCAATCTCAACAAACTTGCCTTTGGAAACATCGAAATGCCCGGGACGAACAGCTTTATTTCCTTTTGCGTCGCCCTTTGAATGCTTAGTCGGCTTGAGCTTTGCTATGTCGGATGAGGCTTGACCGGTCGCCGTACCAAAGCAAAGAAACGATTTAAGAGTAAACTTCGGATCAAAGAAAACCCAAATCACACACCAATGAGGCTTACTTGTGAGTTTCTTACTTAAACTCACTTTCGCTGTTTTGGAACCAACAAAAGCTGATTTCAATTGGATGTAACAAGGAATCGAAGTATCTGATTTCGGGTTTCGATTACAATCGATTACAATGTCGTATCCTGCGTCATCAACCTGCGGTTTGAGTACTTCTACCTGAGTTGTGCGTTTGTTCCAGAGCGCTTTTAATAACTCTCCGATAAAGAAGTGTTCAATGATTGACTCCCTCAATGAGGAGCGGGTGCTGTTCTCTGAATTGATCGCAAATTCTGTGTCAGCCATATTCCACCTCCTACAGTAGAAACCATCCCTCAGGGGCTAAAGCCCGCGTCCTTATATCGTTTTTGCGGCACGGCTAAAGCCGTGCCCTTTCAAAACATCGATTCATCAACAGTCTTCGCATAACAAGACTGAGAACTGACGACTGAGAACTATTGCGCCAGCCCACCAAGCAACAAAAGCAACAATGCCTTCTGCGCGTGCATGCGGTTCTCGGCCTGGTCGAAGACGATGGACTGCGGGCCGTCGATCACTACGTCGGTCACCTCTGCATTGCGGCGCGCGGGCAGGCAATGCATGAAAACGGCGCGGGGCGCAGCTTTCGACATCATGGCCTCGTTCACCTGAAAGGGGCGGAAGATGGGCGCGCGCTTGGCGGATTCGTGCTCGAATCCCATGCTGACGCACACATCCGTGTAGATGGCGTCCGCGCCTTCGGCGGCGGCCTGGGGATCTTGCAGCAATCGCAGTTCGCATCCGTTGTCCAGCGCAATCTCTCGCGCTCGAGTGACAATCTCAATGTCCGGCGAATAGCCGCGCGGCGTGGCTACGGTGAC
>PMGP01000423.1:184-7024 GCA_003156235.1 Acidobacteriaceae bacterium | reverse complement strand
TGAAGCCGTGCCCTTTCAAGGCAGCGCGGAATACCATGGCACGATAAGCTGCCTGGTTCTTAGACCTTGATGGTCTCTTCGCCCTTGTGCCAGCCGCAGGGAGTCATTCCGCCGTTTTGCAGGGCGTCGAGGACGCGCAGAACCTCCTTGGGGTCGCGGCCAATCGAAAGGTCGGTCACGTAGACGAAGCGGATCTTGTTCTCCGGGTCCACGATGAAGGTGGCGCGCTGCGCAACGCCGGCCTTGGGGTCCAGTATTCCCAACGCCGTTGAAAGTTCCCGCTTGATGTCGCTCAGCATAGGGAAGGGCAGGTTCTTCAGCGACGGCTGTTCGCTGCGCCACGCCCAGTGCACAAACTCCGAGTCGATGCTACCGCCCAGCACCTGCGCGCCCCTCGCGACGAACTCCGGGTTCAGCGTGCCGAAGGCGGCAATCTCCGTCGGGCAGACAAAGGTGAAATCCTTGGGCCAGAAAAAATAGACTTTCCATTTGCCCGCAAAGCTATTGTCGGTAATGGGCTGGAAGGCCTTCTTGAGGTCGAGATCGACCACGGCGGTCAATTCAAAGGCGGGGAAACTTGCACCTATGGAAAGCATTCTTGAAATCCTCCGGAAAAATTGTGGGGTTGACAGGGTTAAAAAGGTTGATGGGGTTGAACAAAACGGCGGGAAACTGCCCTCCGCCTGCGTGCCCGCATCGGAGCATTAGAACCAACTGCAAAGCAGTGTTCTCTCATAAGAAAGGATGCGCGCCAATGGCAAAGAGATTCGCACCAAAGCGAAATTCCAGCATGAACTAAATAAACGGTCCTATTCCCTGTTCCCTGTTCCCTATTCCCTGTTTTTCAGTTGGGCCGGTTGCCCGAAGTGGAGCGGCGGTGGAAGCGTTCATCCAACGGCTGGCGGTCTTTGAAGCCGGAGTCGACAGGGTGCCAGTGCTCGATGGCCGTTTCGCCCATCCGCCAGCACAGCAGCACCACTTGATCGTCCAGACGGCAGGGAAAATCCAGCAGCCCGGCATCCAGGTCCTTCACCTGCACGCCGACAGCGTCGATCTCCGCGACGCTCTCCCGCACTCGCTGCACGTGCCCCTCCAAATCCGCGCGCAGTTTGGCCACCTTGCCCGTGTCCACCTTCATGCCGCCGGAGAGATAGATGCGCCGTGCTAGATCAGTGAGGCCGGACTCCACTTCCACAGCCGACTGCTTGCCCTCGATGGCGCGCTTCAGCAGCGACTCCATCACCGGCAGCAGGGATTGCGCTTCTTCGAGAGTGAAGGTCTTCATGGGGATGCCCTCAGATACAGGATACGACAGAACAGGGGTCAGGGATCAGGGATCAGGGGTCAGGGCCGCTGAACCGAATCTTTATCCTTGATTCCCTCCAGTATTCCGTGAATCATCTTCCCAACTTCGTGCGATAAACCTTCTGCTTCATCGAGCAACTCCGATTTCCCAAAACCAAGCGCACGAGCGATTTCGAGTTGGGTTTGCAGCTCGAAGTTAGAACCACGGGCGATGCCCAGGAACTGCCTGTATTCGCCGGTGTTCAACCTTCCATGTCCTTCTGCAATATTGCTTGGCACAGAAACTGAAGCGAGTCTGATCTGGCTGCTTAGGCCATACAACTCTTCCCGCGGAAAGCCCTGCGTTAAACGGTAGATTGCAACAGACAATTGAATAGCTCTCTGCCAAACCAGCAAATCCCGAAACGATTTCACCATGGAAAATCCTTTCACTTCTTGGGGCCGATCCCTGACCCCTGATCCCTGATCCCTGACCCCTGCTTCACCCTGTTTCCAGCATCCGGTCCAACGCCACTTTGGCCCAATGCTTCACGTTCGGCTTCACCTGGATGCGATTGACCACGCGGCCCTCGACAAGATTCTCCAGAACCCAGGCCAGGTGCTGCGGGCTGATGCGGTACATCGTCGTGCACAGGCAGCCGGTGTCGTCCAGCGTGATGACCTTCTTGCCCTCGGCGGCAAATCTGCGCGCCATGCGGTTGACCAGGTGAATCTCCGTCCCTACGGCAAACATCTGTCCCGCCGGAGCCTGCTCCACCAGCGCAATCAGCCGTTCCGTTGAGCCCTGCGCGTCGGCCTTCTGGCAGACCTCGAAGCGGCACTCGGGATGCACAATCACCTGGATGCCAGGATATTTGGCGCGCACCGCATCCACATGGCTGGGCAGAAAGCGCTGATGCACGGCGCAATGGCCCTTCCATAGAATGACGCGACTGGCCGCCAGCTTTTCTTTTGTCTGGCCGCCCTGCAATCCCCACGGATCCCAAACCGCCATCTCCTCCAGCGGTATGCCCATCGTGAAGCCGGTATTGCGGCCCAGATGCTGGTCGGGCAAAAACAAAATCCGCTTGCCGCGCTGAAAGGCCCACTCGAAGGCGGCGCGCGCGCTGGACGAGGTGCAGACCATCCCGCCGCGCTCGCCGCAGAAAGCCTTGATCGCGGCCGTCGAGTTGATGTACGTCAGCGGCACGATCTCGCTGGCCAGTCCCAGCCGCTCCAGCGCCTCCCAGCAAGCCTCAACTTGCGAGATTTCGGCCATGTCGGCCATTGAGCAGCCCGCGTTCAGGTCAGGCAAAATCACCTGCTGCCCCGCGTGGCCCAGGACGTCGGCGCTCTCCGCCATGAAATGCACGCCGCAAAAAACAATGTATTTCGCGTCAGTCTCAGCGGCGATGCGCGAGAGTTTGTAGCTGTCGCCCGTAGCGTCGGCGAAGCGAATCACCTCGTCGCGCTGGTAGTGGTGGCCAAGAATCAGAGTCGTCGTCCCCAGCCGCGCGCGCGCTTCCGCAATGCGGCCGTCCATGGTGTGGTCGGGGAGCGCCAGGTAGTTTTCCAAGCTACAAGCACTGCCTGCCTCCGGCGCGACCGCCGTTAGATCGTCAAGAACAAGGTTCACCGTATTCCGCCTTCAGTCCACTCGCCTTTTTTGGAGGCAGCAGACGGGGATGTTGAAAGCTAACGCTGCTTGCAGTGGATGCACTGGCTCTGCGGAAAATCTGCCGGCGCTTGCGCCCGACTGCTTCCGCACAGCCCCCATCCACGGGGTTGTTGCAAGCCTTTAACAATTAGACGCGGCCCGCAGCCGAAAGATTCCGATGAGAAATCTTCTTCGGCAGTGGCCGCTTCCATTTCTATAAGTGTAACAAAACCTTAACAAAGAACTCAAATGGCGGGTTTGTTGTATCTCGCCTCGCTACAAAAACGCGGCCAGAGCCTGCCCTGAGCGTAGTCGAAGGGGTAGAGCATCCAGTTCGTTCCTTTCATACTCGGTACACACATTCCCAGGATAATCGAGAGATAGGTCCTACCAGGAGGTGCGTATGGCAGAACTGTGCTTCAAAAAGAAAATCACAAATCCGCCCGTCTGTGGTGTGCATAACGTGCCGCTCAAACAGAGTCAAGTTTCCATTGACAGAAATGCGCCAGGGCTTGGGCAGATCAACTGCTTGAAATGCCCCGTTAGCCAAGCTGTTGCGCTGGACGCGCAACGATTTCAGGCGCGAATCTCAAACTGACCCACTACCGGGTTTGAGAAGGGACCATCGGGGGGTACGCCGGAGCGCAACGGAACTCATGCGCCGCGCCCGGTTTGTGAGGGCTGCGTGCGGACAGGTATCATGAACCTTCATGATGATGCCGCCGCCAATCGAAGTTGCCAGCCTGGGATTTGAAAACTCTCTGATCCTCATGGTGCTGGCGCTGGTGGTCTTCGGCCCCCGCCGGCTGCCGGAGATTGGCCGCAGAATCGGCAAGATCATGTACGAGGTCCGCAAGGCCTCCAACGACTTCAAGTTCCAGATGGAAGAGGAGTTGCGCACCGCCGAGGAGGCCGAACGCCGCAAGAAGGAAGCCGAGCGGCTGAGCGCGCTGCCCTCCTCCGAGCAGCCTGCCGCGGTTTCCCCAGCCCCGGAATCAGCCTCCGCAACGCCCGCGGAAACTCCCTACCCAGATCAGGTGCTTTACCCTGCCGCGACCCCAGCCACTCCGGAAGCCCCGCCAGCGATATCCGTCTCGGATGAGCCTTATCCGCGCATTCAACCGCCCTCCACCGGCGAGCAGGTTCCGGCGGCGCGGCCCGGCAAGCGGCCAATTCAATCCAAGGCTCCTGCAGCAAAGAAAGCCGTCAGCGCAGCCAAGATCAAACCGGCCACGGACAAAGCGCCAGCCCGCGTGAAAAAGACGCGCAAGGCGCAGGAGAGCTCCCATGATTGATCCCGCTGACGCCATCAGCAAAGCGCGCGAGGCTGTAGCAGCACGCGTGGAGCTGCCCGGCATGAGCCTCATGGAGCATCTGGACGAGCTGCGCAAGCGCATCATCCGCTCGTTCATCTTCCTGGTCCTGGGTTTTGGCGTGGCAGGAATCTTCTATAAGCAGCTTGTCGCTTTCATTCAGGCGCCGCTTAACCACATCGGCAAGTCGCTGGTCTTCACTCACCCCATGGACCCCTTGAACCTGGACATACAGGTTTCGCTGATCGGCGGACTGATTCTGGCCTCGCCTTTCATCCTTTATCAGGTGTGGCTGTTCATCGCTCCGGGACTCTACCAAAATGAGCGGCGCTACGTGATTCCCTTCATGGCCGCAACCGTGGGACTGTTTCTGACCGGCGCCGCCTTCGGCTACTACTGGGTTCTGCCCGGCGCAATGCAAATCCTCATCGTGGACTTCGGAAAGAACTTCACCCCGATGGTCACCATCGAGGAGTACTCCAGCTTCTTTCTCTCCATCATTCTCGGCCTGGGCATCAGCTTCGAACTGCCGGTGCTGATCTTTTTTCTGGCCATCTTCGGCATCGTCACCCCGCGCTTTCTGTGGAAGAACATCCGCTACGCTATTCTGGCCGTCTTCCTTGTAGCCGCCATCATCTGCCCCAGTCCCGATCCCTGGACCATGTGCATCTACGCCCTCCCCATGCTGGCCCTCTATCTGCTGGGCATCGGTATAGCATGGTGGGTCCATCCCGCGCGCCGCAAAGCCAAAGAAGCCAAGGAGGCCGCAAAGTGACTTTGTTTTCGTTTTGGAAGAAAGTCGCAGCGAATAAGTTCCGTGCCCCATCCATTCGCGCATTTTGCGAATGGGTGGGAAACCACGAATCTCATAAAGCATTGTTCATAGTGAGTATTAAGTCACGGGTGCCCCAGGTCCGGGGTCCCCACGGACAGGTCTTCGTCCGTGGGGTGGAGGTCCCTCGCATTTGGGGACATGGGAATTATCAACTCTGGACGAGCGTCGTTTCCGCTCTACTCCTTCTCACCCCCCACGCCGCCCCCGCCCAGCCCCACTTCAACGGCGCCAAAGCCCTCGAATACGCCCGCCAGTTTGTCGCCATCGGTCCGCGCTGGCCCACCAGCCAGAATCATCTGAAGGCCGAAGCCTTCCTGCGCGCCCACTTCCAGCACGACCCGCTCGAAGAAGACGTCTTCACCGCCTCCACTCCCATCGGCTCGGTTGCCATGCGCAACTTCATCGTGCGCTTCCCCGGCAAAAAGGACGGCGCAATCGTCCTCGCCACGCATTACGAGACCAACTACCCGCTGCGCAACATCAACTTCGTCGGCGCCAACGACGGCGGCTCCACCACCGGCCTGCTGCTGGCCATCGCCGACCAGTTGCGCCTTGCAACCGCCCACGGAAAAAAACTCGACGGCTATTCCGTCTGGCTGGTCTTCTTCGACGGCGAAGAGGCGATTCAATCCTGGTCCGACTCCGACTCCACCTACGGCTCGCGCCACATGGCCGCACGCTGGGGCCACGACGGAAGCCTGAGCAAGATCAAAGCCTTCATCCTCGCCGACATGATCGGCGACAAGGACCTCGACATTCTCCAAGAGACTCAATCCACCACCTGGCTGGTCGAACTGGTGATCAAGGCCGCCAAAAAGTTCGGCTACGAGCGCTATTTCTTCAAGACAAGCAGTGCGATCGCGGACGATCACGTGCCCTTCGTCCAGCGCGGCGTCCCTTCCATCGACATCATCGACCTGGACTACGGCCCCAACAACAGCTATCACCACACCGCAAAGGACACTATGGACAAGATCAGCGCCAATAGCCTCACCATCGACGGCGATGTCTTCATGGAAACAATCCGGCTGGTGAATCTACGGTGAGAAAGGGAACAGGGAATAGGGAACAGGGAACAGGAGATTGGATATGGGCGAATCATTCAAAGACCTCTTGGTATGGCAGCGGGCAGTTCAGATGACTGTGGCAATCTACAAACTTACCTCTTCTTTTCCAGCATCCGAGCAATTCGGCCTATCCAATCAACTGCGAAGGGCATCCGTTTCAGTAGCCAGTAACATAGCGGAAGGTTATGGCAGGTCGACGAAAGGCGAATATGTCCAATTTCTTGGCCATGCCAGAGGTTCAAACTGCGAAGTGCAAACACAACTTATCATTTCAAAGGAACTCGGCTTCGGATCGGAACAATCGCGGCAATTGGCTGAAAACCTTTCCGGCGAAGTTAGCAAGATGATTGTCGCCATGATGACTAAACTGCGGAAATGAGCACAATCCCCCTATTCCCTGTTCCCTGTTCCCTGTTCCCTGCTTTTCAGATAGCCGGCGTTTCATGGATTTGGTGGGTCGGATTTCACGCTGCTGTTGCGGCTCTGCTCGTGGCCGACGCATTTCTCCCCGGCCGTCGTCTCGAAGCACGCCACCCCCAAACCGTAGCCTGGCTCTGGACAGCTCTGTTGGTCGCCGTCGCCACCAGCTTCGCCGCATGGATCGCCATCGCCAAAGGCCATCAGCCAGCGCTTGAATTTGCGGCCGGTTACACCATCGAAGTCTCGCTCAGCGTGGACAATCTC
>PMGP01000423.1:0-129 GCA_003156235.1 Acidobacteriaceae bacterium | reverse complement strand
GCCTGATTCTGCTCTATGCGGCTTGGCGGCTGCTGCGCGGCGGCGCGGCAAACGCGGCAATTCCCGAGTGGATTCGTAAACTGCAACCAGCAAAGGGTTCGTTGTTGCCGGTCATTCTCGCCGTCGAAG
>PMGP01000388.1 GCA_003156235.1 Acidobacteriaceae bacterium | reverse complement strand
AGAGATCAGAGAACAGAGATCAGAGAACAGAGAACAGAGATCAGAGATCAGAGATCAGGGAACAACGAACAGTGGGCATGGTTCCACCGGGCCTGCATCACGAACCTGTGCGGTACGCTTCGAGTTCAGGCTTCGGCGGGGACCAGCTTGGCGTGGCCGTGTCTGTTGATGCAGACTGGCTGCAGCCGGTAGGAGTTCTTTCCCTCGGGAATCATGGACAACGGGATGGGCGCTCGATCCAGCCTTGTATGCATATGCCGGGCTTCCAGCCAGGCGCATAGCCGGGGGTCAAAGATCTCCGGCTCTCCACGCCAGAAATTGGGCTTCAGGCCGCACAGAATCTGGAGATGATCCAACTGCAACTCGATGCTCAAAATGCCTTTGGGGAAATAACGCCGGGCATTGCTTGTGCCCACATGCAGTCCGGTTACGCCGAGTCCCTTGCTTTGTGTTTTGACGACCATAAACACCTGCTTTTCAACGGCGAATAAGGTCAGTCTAGAGAGTTCAGCAGTGTAAAACAGGGGTGGAGCAAGATAGTTGCGGGACGGATTCCTTGTTTGCAACTCATCGGCCGGACTGCCAATTTGGGAAGGTCGTCGAGGAAATATTTGCTGCAGTGCAAAAGTGAATTGCTTTCGCTTTCGGAAATCCGGACCGGCGACATGATTCGCGCAGCACCGGCGGGAAAAACAAGCATTGAAATCTCGCCAGCTCGCTCTTACGGCACTGTTTTTTCAGGCGCCGGCGGCGTGGCCGGAGAAGCCGTGGGCTGGGGTTGCTCTGGAATGGGCGGCTGCGCCTCCGGCGATTTGTTGGACAGCACTGGCAGAATAAGCGTCTGCACCGTTGCCGGGTCATCGCGCAGCTTCAGATAAAGCATGCCGTTCACCGGATGGGGGACGCTCAACTGGGTTCCGGTAAAGTCCGGCGGCACCTCGACGGCGTTGTCGAATCGCGTTGAAGCAGCGACGGATGAGGTGAGAAAGAGATTGGTTCCGGAGAGCGAGCAGGGCTTGGACCCGGAGCGCGGGCAGCGCAGTTCCTTGAAACCGGGCAGGCGCACCAGCGTTCCCAGGGTCATCCAGTCTCCGGCTACCCCGTCGGCGGTGAGGACGCGCGCGCGCAGCGGTCCGTAGGCCGAGGAGCCGAAGCGGACCAGCGGTTCCACCACCCCCAGGGCGGTGTTTGCATCTTCGAGCATCAGGCTGCTATCGGCCAGCGCCAGCACGGTGCGGAAACTGCCGTCTACGGCGGCCACCTCGACCTGCTCATCGCGGGGAAAGGCAGCCGGTTCCGTGGCGCGTAGAAAGAAGACCAGCCGCCGTTCGACTGGCAGGTCGTCTGGAGTGCTCAGATGCACGGGCGATGGCGTTTCGGAAACCTCGTTCTGAGCGCCCTTGCTGAGCAGCGTGACCCGCGGACGGGGCGGCTTGACGCTGACCGGCACATGCAACAGCCGGCCATCCTGCAATTGCACACTGGCCGTATAGCTTTTTCCAGGCTCCAGGGCAGCCGTCGAATTGCCGGTGCTCATTTCCAATTCATGGTCCAGCGCGCGCGCCAATGCAGCCGGAGTCCCAGCCGGAATCCCAGCCGGAGTCCAGGTGATGCTGTCCAGACTGGCCTTGGCGACCTGGTCCAGGCGGTTGCCTTTCAACTGGGCTTGAGAGTCTCCCGCACACAGCGTGAAGTGGTCCAGAACCGCCGGCTCGGCGTAGGCCGTCAGCGGCAACTGGTCAGGCTTATCCAGCCCGAACTGGTAGATTTCCAAAGTGACCGGCCCCGGAGACGCGTCTTTCATGGGTACAGTCACCTCCAACTGCTCCGGCATGGGGGCCTTCCAGGCCAGTTTGAGCAAACTGCCCGCAGCCGCCTGGTCCGCAACCCGGAGGCCGACCCGGTCCACACACAACGCGTTATCCCCGCCGATTCGCAGCGTGTCCTCGCGGCCCACCACCAGGGCCGACTGGTCAGCCGGGGTCACGGTCCATTTACCGGGCTGGGCCGCGCGCAGGTGGAAGCGCGGACCCTCCCAGTCGTCAAAGCCCCACTTGCCGAGCACAACGCCGGTCAGTTCGCCATCCGGGGTCAGATCGCCATCCAGCAAGGGCGGAGCGGGATGCTCCAGCACCAACCCGCCCTGCGACGGATCGGCCTTCAACGGCAGATTCACCGGACTACCGTTATTCTTCTTGCTGGGTTTGTCCACAATATGCAGGGTGAGACCGTAAGCCAACTGAGTGGCAAAGATCAGCGGCGCTCCCTCGGCGGGCAGCACCAGGCCGGGTTTCTGGGCGCAAAAGCTCTCCGCTGGGTTCACCGGATGCAGCGGCGGCATTCTGGCCGGCCCCACCGGCGGCAACGCCACCACCACCACCGACTTGGGATCGCGAAACGAGGGCGGCACATTCAAGCGCAGATCGAGCGCATCTTTTGTGGGCAGAGCGAGCGCGGGAATGTACTGAAAATGCGCCGTGTGCAATTGGCCGAGAATCCTGGCGGTGTCCACAATGGCGCCGATGTAGGGGCTATATGCGCCGCCTCTGAGGAGACTAGAGGAACCGAGCTGGTTCATCAGGTCAGCCGACGAACCGCTGGTCAACTGCGCCACCCGGGATTGCGCGTTGGTGTCGTCCAGCACCAATCCATCGCTGTGCTGCACCAGGCAGGGGGCCTGCTGCTCGCTGGGTTTGTCAAAGCATTGCTGATCGAGCTTGATGCCCAGGCTGCGGGCGGCAAGCTCGGAGCGCGCCTTGAGTGATTTGGGATCGGTTTGCGAGGATTCCTTGACCTGGGCCAGGAAAGCATTCAGGCGCATGCGGTCCCAACTGGCGGCCTGCAAGTCCTGAACGGCGCGCACAAAGGAGCCGGGCCGGGTGGTGACGGCCTTGCGCAGGGTGCTGAAGTCGCCGCCTGTCTCCGGCGCAAGAAAGATAAGCGCCTGCTGCGCTTCCTGGGGGACGGTAATAAACACACCCTCTTCGCGCACCTCGCGCGACCAGGTCTCCACGCGGGTAAACCACTCCGCGGGCGGCGGGTTGGTGGACCCGCGCAGGAAAGCGACGATCAGCACATAGTGCGTGGCCTGGCTTTCGGGAAAGTCGGGGTGAATCCACAGCCGGTCTCCGGCCAGCAGGTTGGGAATCTCGCCTATGGGCAGCGTGACCTCGCCGCGCTTGACGCGCACGTCCACCTTCGGCCCGGAAAGGTCAAAGGGCGGGGCGGTGTCGGCGGCGCACACCCCGGCAGGAACCAGGCAGCAGAATAGAAGCAGTTGCAAACTACGGCGCATATCTTCTATTGTACGGAGGAGGCCTCCCTGATAAACTTTGGCGGCCGCATTGTTTTCCCCGGCAGCGGGGTTTGCTGATGCGAAATGTCGCACGGCTTTTTTTCCAGCCCGTTCCACAAGGGCCGCTTTATAGGGTACACTGTGGACTGAATAGCTTCAAGCAGAGGATTAGCTAGAGTATTTCTCGAATCTAGGCGCCACGGAAGAAATAAAGGCATGCATTTCCTCTGTAAACAAATGTGAAGTTTAGAACTAACACTGCTCCCTTTTTCCCCAGCGCGACCAACTCCGGAACCAGGCCATTCAGCCTGGCGGAGATGGGTCGTGCTGGCTGATGCGGGAAGCGGCATACGGAGAAGAAAAAATGAAATCGACAAAAGCTGAGCAAAACAACGTAGAAGTGAACAACCTGAGTATTCCCGACGCAGAAGAAATGCTTGAAGAAGCCCTGAACGAGCTGTCATTCAGCACGGACCCCAGCCTGGCGCATGCCCTGCATTTTCTGGCGCCGGCAGGCTACCAGGCGATTGTGGAGCTGTGCGGGGAGAACGGCCGCAGCAAGCGCCGCAACGCCATGGCAAACACGTGGGCGCCGGAAGAGGACGAAGTTCGCATCTACTTTGAGCGCATCGACGGCGAGGATGCCGCGCCGCGTCCGGCACGAGCCACGCGCGCCCCAGCCGAGTATAGCCTCGACGAGGACGAAGACGGGCAGGAGGCGGTGATTCCCGCCGACATCGACGCCCGCGTGAAAGAGCTGTGCGCGGCACTGGCCGAGGCGGAGCGGGGCGGCCACGCCTTCATCGCCCTGAAGTGGTTCCGCGACTCGTTTCTGCCGCGCAAGGCCTACCGCTGGAATCAGCATCCGGAGTCGCGCCAAGCTGTTTTGGCAGAGGCCATCCAACGCGGCGTCGTGGTCACCAGCAAGATTGCCAACCCCAAGACGCCGGCCTATCCCACCACCACCATCCGCCTCAACCGCGCCGAGGCGGGAATGCCCGATGAAGCGCAGCGCTTCCATCCGGTCACGGCGCATGGCGACTCCATCGCCGAGGCCATCGAGGAAGAACGGGGGAACCTGTGAGCTGCTACTTTTTGGAGTCCACCGCCTTCGCCAAGCTGTTTGTGCAAGAGCAGGGCACCGAGGCCCTGATCAGGCTGATGGAAGCCGTGGAGGATAACCGCAAACTGATCTCGGCCTCCACGCCACTGGAGGTCTACGCGGCCATTCGCCGGCGCGAGCGGGCAGGCGCCATCACCCCGGAAGACGCCACGGCCGCGCTCGACAGCCTGCGCATGGAGGCCGCGCGCATGGTCCAGGAGCCGCTGAACCCGGCGGTGCTCGAAGCCGCGCGCCAGCTCCTCGACCGCACTACCCTGCGCTGGCCCGACACCCTGCAACTGGCCGCCGCCATCGTCGCCCGCGATATGTTCCAGGCCACGGAGATTATCTTCGTCTCCGCCTCGCCGCTGTTGCTCGAAGCGGCCAAAAGCGAGGGCTTCCATACCATCGACCCGGCCAAGGAAGCGGCGGTCAAGGAAGCAGAACAGGAATGAGTGAATTCCACGTCGCGGAAACGCGATGTGGAATTCACGACGCCACGTTACTCCCCGCCTTCTGATTTTCGCTCACTGGCAAGGCGCTATGCGTGCGCGTGAACCGCATCCTTGCAAACCTCCGCCAGCCGGCCGATGCCTTCTCGAATCGAGTCCGGCGAAGCGTTGGAGAAGTTCAGGCGCATGAATCGCTGGCCGCTCGAATCGGGGAAAAAATCCTGCCCCGGCACAAAGATGACTTTGCGCAAAAGCGCTTCGCGCAGCAGCTCGTTGGTGTCCACGCCCTCGGGACAAGTTACCCAGAGGAACATTCCTCCCTCTGGATGTGTCCACCGGAATCCCGGAGGCATAGTTTCCCGCAGTGTCGCATCCATGATCGCGTAGCGTTCCCCGTAGGCTTGCCGAATGCGCTCGATATGGGCGCTGCTGTCGAAGTCCGTCAGGTAACGATGAACAATGCGCTGGTCCAGGCTCGACGTATGCAGATCGGCCGCTTGCTTGACAATCGTCAGCTTGCGGCGGATTTCCTCGCGAGCAACTACCCAGCCGATTCTGAGTCCGGGCGCGATGGTTTTTGAAACGGTGCTGAGGTAGATAACAATTCCTTCGGTGTCCAGCGACTTGAGCGGAGGAATCGTCTTCCCCGCATAACGCAGGCATCCATAGGGATCGTCCTCGATAACAATCAATCCATAGCGAGCCGCGATCGAATAAAGAGTCTTGCGGCGCTGTGCGGCGAGCGTCCTGCCGGTGGGATTCTGAAAATTCGGAATCGTGTACAGGAATTTGGGCCTTTCGCGCTCGATCAATGCAGGCAACTCCTCCGAGATCAGACCGTGGTCATCGGTAGGGACCGTAGCAAAGCGGACTTCGAATGTCTGAAACGCCTGAATGGCGGCCATGTAGGTCGGGCTTTCGGTCAGGACGCAGTCTCCAGCATCCAGAAAAATCTTTCCGGCCAGATCGAGCGGCTGCTGGGAGCCGGTCGTGATGAGAATATCCTCGGCTGAGCAATCGATGCCTCGCCTGCGGGATTCGGCGGCCAAGCTCTCCCGCAGCGGCGCATAGCCCTCGCTGGGGCTGTACTGAAGCGCGGACGCGCCGGTCTCATGAAGAACACGCTCCGCCGCGGAGAGTAAATCGTCCACGGGAAAAAGTTCCGGCGCGGGAAGACCTCCGGCGAAGGAGATGATCTCCGGCTGTTCGGTAACTTTGAGAATCTCGCGAATCGTCGAGGCGTGTACACTGTCCATCCTGCGTGCGAACCTAATATTCATATCTTCTCCTTGCATCCGGAAAGCTGAATTCCGGATTCATCACTCCCGCCGAAATTTATTGGCTTGCTCGAACTCATCGCGCAACTCCGGCGTGCGCAAATTTTCGCGCAGGTGAGCGAGTCGCTGCTCCAGGGCAAGCAGTGTGGCTTGAACGGCTTCGGTGTTGGTATAGGCGATGTCGCGCCACATGGAGNNCTGGCGCCCAGCCGCGTCATCTCGCTGAGCGCGCGCCCGCCCACGTCTTTCAGCTCCGGCGCGTCGCCCACCTCTTCTTCCAGCAGCGCGCTCAACGCCGTGGCCACAAACTGCGGCAGATGGCTGACCCATGCGACCAACTCGTCGTGCCGCGCGGGATCGAGATCGAGAGTCTTCGAACCCATAGCAACAACCCACTCCCGCCAGCCCTTCACTAACTCAGTGGAATGGGCCGAGCGCTGCCAGGTTGGGTCGTCGGTAAAGAGCCAGACACGGTCACGAAAGAGTTCCGCATCGCCCAGAGCCGCGCCGCCGCGCTC
>PMGP01000080.1 GCA_003156235.1 Acidobacteriaceae bacterium | reverse complement strand
CGACTCTCTCCGGGCGCACCATGCATTCCTCAATTTGCGGTTATCCCGGGTCCTCATCTATTCTCTCGGGCTCTCACACATAGCGGCAAAGACCGCTGGTAAGCGAAGAACACTACCCCCCTCCCCTGATGAAAAGAGCGAAGCGCTCATGCGCTTCGCTCTTTTTGCCAGACGGCGTCCTGCTTTCAATATAGCCGGAAGTTAATCTCGATGGAAACCATCACTGCAACCGTCTTCTTGTTTTCTTTGTCATAGGCCGGCTTGAACTTGAACTGCTTAATTGCGTCGATGGCTTTTTCGTCCAGCCCCATGCCCAGCGCGCGAGACACATGCGGATTCTGCGGATTTCCCTGCGCATCCACAATCAACGTGACGATGCACACTCCCTGGTATTTGGCCCGCCGCGCCTCGTCGGAAAACTCGGGGTCCACGCTGTGAATTACCACGGGAGCGGAGACTCCGCCGCCCACCTTGGCCAGTCCGCCACCGATGTTCCAGCCGGAACCTGGGCCGTATCCGTTTCCATTCCCCGAGCCGATGCCCATGCCGGAGCCGTTCCCCAGCGAGCCCAGTTTGACATTGGACGAGTTCGACTGGCCGAAATTCGGCAGCCTCGCATTATCGGGAATGATGATGCTGTTTTGCACATCAATAGTGGGATCCGGCGGCGCTTCCAACTTGGGAGTTGGATCCGGAGTCGTCGCTCGTGGGGGAATCCTGCCCTTGATGGCTTCGATTTTGTCCGGGCTTCCGCCGCCGCCACCCGCCATGTTAGGAGCCTTGGGAGCACTCCAATCTTTTATGTCGATCGGCGTCACCTGCAGCTTCGGTTTGTTTACCGCTTCGAGGATTTGTTTGCCCATAAAAATGAGCAAAACCAGCAAAATAGCGACTTCGATGATGAAGGCGGTGCCGAAGGCCCACCAATTGCGCTTGACTGCCATGCGATCCGGCACTGGAATCGGCGTCGAGGTCAGCTCCAGCGGTGGCAGCTTGGGCGGAAAAAATACGTCGCGGATGCTCTCGTAGAGGTTAACCCAGATGGGCTTTTCTTCGATGGGGACGCCAAAGGCGAGGTCAAGTTCGCATCCGTCCGTGGTGGCTGCGGCAGCTTGGGATTCTGCAGTTTTGTCGATCTGGTCGTTGGCCATCGTTGCGTCTGGTTCTATCGCCTCTTGGCGCCTGGTCTGCAGGCCGAACGGGGGGATTCGCGTCTCCAGGCCTGTTCTTCCATTATGCTTGATGCCGCCGGCTTGTGTCTCAACCGGGAGGGCATCTTCCTCCAGTCTCTCATATTCCAGTACTGTCAGGTATCCCATAATCTATAGACGGCCTAGACCCGTAGTTGTTACCGATGAATTTGCGCTCCATCCTTTACACTAAAAAGAACCATATCGAATGCACCAGGGAGTGACGATGTCCCCAGTACCGGAGTTGAAGGCGACCCTAACCTTGCCGCAAACCGCCTTCCCGATGAAGGCTAACCTGCCGCAGAATGAACCGCTTCGGCTGGCCCGCTGGGCCTCGCTCGGGCTTTATGAGAAGCTGCGCCTGGCCGCCCAGGGCCGCCCTGCCTACCTGCTGCACGACGGCCCTCCCTACGCCAACGGCCCCATTCACCTGGGCCATGCGCTGAACAAAGGACTGAAAGATTTTGTGGTCAAGTCGAAGACCATGGCCGGCTTTGACGCTCCCTATGTTCCCGGATTCGACTGCCACGGGCTGCCTATCGAGATCAAGGTGGACGAGCAGTTGGGCAGAAAGAAGCTCGAAATGCCCGTGCCGGAGGTTCTGGAAGCCTGCCGCGCTTACGCGCAGAAATATATTGACTTGCAAACCACGCAGTTTGAGCGGATTGGCTGCCTTGGCCGCTGGAACGCGCCCTACAAAACCATGTCCCGCGACTATGAGGCGCGGACGCTGGAGGCTTTTTACGGCTTCCTGGAGAAAGGCTTCGTCTATCGCGGCCTCAAGCCGGTTTACTGGTGCATTCACGACCGTACGGCGCTGGCCGAGGCCGAGGTGGAGTACGAGGAGCACACCAGTCCCTCGGTGTACGTACGCTACCGGCTCACCTCGGACGCGTCGGCGATTGACCCGGCTCTCAAAGGCAAGCAGGTTTCGACCATCATCTGGACCACCACTCCGTGGACGCTACCCGCGTCGATGGCAGTGGCCTTCCATCCTGATTTTGAGTACGTGGCGCTGGAAGCGAACCCCACGCCCTGCGAGCCATTCTCGCCCTGCGCCGAGGCATCGAGCACGACCGAAGGCAAACCGGAGGTTTATATCGTTGCCGCTGAGTTGGCAGCTTCCGTGGCCGCAGCGTGCAAATTAGGTTCAACTACGGAGCTGGCTCGCTTCAAGGGCAGCGTGATGGAGCGCGCCACCTTTCAGCACCCTTTTCTGGAGCGCAGCATCCTGGGCGTGCTGGCTACCTACGTCACCGCCGACACGGGCACCGGCGCAGTGCACACGGCACCGGCCCATGGCGCGGAGGATTTTTATACCGGCCAGCATTATGGCATCGACCCCACCTGTCGCGTGGACGCCTCCGGCCGCATCCATGTGGACCCCGACGCCTGGAATCACATCGCGCCTCCCGCCTTCGATGGCATGAAGGTGTGGGCCGCAAATCCCGTCATCATCGCAATGCTGGAGGAGTCCGGTGCGCTGCTGGCCTCAAGCGACCTGGAACACTCCTACCCGCACTGCTGGCGCTGCCACAATCCGGTTATCTTCCGCGCCACCGAGCAGTGGTTCATCGGCATGGAA
>PMGP01000304.1 GCA_003156235.1 Acidobacteriaceae bacterium | reverse complement strand
TGAGCACATTGGCCGCGGCGCGTGGGCCGAAGGCTGTCTGCGAGCCCTGGCCGCCGAAGGCGCCCGCCAGGTCTGCCGAGCGGCCCTGCTGCAACAGCACCACGCCGATCAGAAAAAAGCTCACGATAATATGCACGACAACGACGAAAACGAGAAGAAAATTCATCTTGATAGCTACTTTCCAAGTCAGTCCGGCTGGCCGGACGAGAGAAATTTGGTGCGGAAGAGGGGACTTGAACCCCTATGCCCTACGGGCGCCAGCACCTCAAGCTGGTGCGTCTGCCAATTTCGCCACCTCCGCACTCTGGTGACCTCTACGAGTATAGCAAAAGTGGGTCTGTTCCGGAATAGCTACTCAATGCGCTCCAAAGAACCTGATCAATTATTGAAAGAATCGAATTGCAGATGGTTGTTATCGTCCGGGAGTGCCGACGGCGACTGGAGCAGATGCAGGGAAGGAGAAGCCGGACGCGCGAGTCGTCCGGTAAAGCCGTTCCGCCGTATCGGCGTCGACTGGTTTTGAGAACAGGTAACCCTGAAGATAACCGCAGCCTAACGCGCGCAGGACGCTCAGTTGCTCCTCCGTCTCTACTCCTTCGGCGATGACCTCCAGCCGGAACGAGTGGGCCAGTTGCAGGATCGCCTTTACGATGTCCAGGCTGCCTTTTCCCGCGCTCAACTCGCGCACGAACGAGCGGTCGATCTTGAGAATGTCGAAGGGAAGCCGCTGCAGGTAACTCAGCGAAGAGTAGCCGGTTCCGAAGTCGTCGATCTCCAGCCGGATGTTCATTTTCTTGAGGCGGTCAAGCGTAGCCATCGTCTGCTCCGCATCTCCCATGATCGAGCTTTCGGTCATCTCCAGCGCCAGTGACTCGTGCTTGAGTCCGCTTTCGGCCAGCGCCAGTTCCACATCCTCCATCAGACGGGAATCGCTCAACTGCCGCGCGGAAACATTGACGCTGATGGTGAGCGGCGGATCAGGAGCAAAGCTCTTATGCCATACCGCCATCTGCCGGCAAGACTCGCGAAGAACCCAGCGNNGATGAGCCCGCGTTCGGGGTGATTCCAGCGCACCAGCGCCTCGAAGCCGCAAATGCGGCGATCTATCTGCGAGACAATCGGCTGGTAATACACCACCAGTTGCCCTTCGTCGATGGCTTTTCGCAAGCCGGTTTCCATCTCGAAGCGGGTGACGGCCTGCTCCCGCAATCCCTCGTTAAAGAATTCAAAGCGCGCCTTGCCGTTGGTCTTGGCATGATACATGGCGGTGTCCGCGTTGCGCAGCAGGTCCTCGGGGGTGAAGCCGGTGCCGCTGAGGGCGATTCCAATGCTGGCAGTGACAAAAATGCGCCGCCCTTCCAGATGAAACGGATCACTGAGCCGCTCCAGGATTCGCCCGGCCACGATTGCGGGATCGCCCTCGTGCTGAATATGGCCGAGCAGAACGGCAAACTCGTCGCCGCCGATGCGCGCCACCACCGATTGCGTTGGGCCGCCCTGGCGGGTGCTGGTGCGGATGCTGGCGCGCAGCCGTCCCGCCACGTCGATGAGCAACTCATCTCCGGCGGCGTGTCCCAGGCTGTCGTTCACCTGCTTGAAACCGTCAAGATCGATGAACAGTACGGCAAATGACGTCGCTTGTTGACGGGCGGTCTCGATGGCCGACTCCAGGCGGTCAAGAAAGTAGAGGCGGTTGGGAATGCCAGTCAGCGGGTCGGCGGTTTTGCCTTCCGTGATGTCCGTCTGTGAGCCGGCCATGCGGATCGGCTCGCCGGATTTATTGCGGATCGCGATGCCGCGGCTCAGTGTCCAGATATAGCCGCCGGATTTATGGCGCATGCGATATTCACTGACGAACTCCGGGGTTTTGTTCTCGCGATGCGCGGCAATTTCCGCGCGAACCCGCTCCCGGTCGTCGGCATGAATATGGCTGAACCACTCTTCTGGTCCGGACCAATGTTCGCTCTCCGCATAGCCCAGCATATGGTTCCAGCGCGGGGAGAAGTAAATTTTATCGGTAACCAGGTTCCAGTCCCACAGGCCGTCGTTCGCGCCGCGAGCGGCCAGCGCATAGCGCTCCTCGCTCTCCTCAAAGGAAATAAGCGCGGTCCTCAACGCTCCTTCGCGCGATTCGATTTGCGAGAGCATCTCGTTGAACGAATCCACCAGAAGGCCGGTTTCGCCGCCGGAATTGATGCGCGCGCGCACCGCGTAGTTTTTGTCTGTCGAAATGCGCCGCGCCACGGCGGCCAGTTGCACCAGCGGATCTCCGATGAGTCGCGCCAGGCGCAAGGAGACCAGAAAGCTGGCCAGAACAGAGAGTAGAAGCACCAGAGCTGCGATCTTCGCGTATTGGTAAAGCCGAGCGCGGAAATCGCGCAAATCGAAGATCAGCGCAATCGAGCCGGTGCGTTCCCCGTTGAGAAGAACGCCTCGGGAAAGGGTGAGGAAATCGCCATTAAATTCGGCTCCGTCCTCGCGTCGCGAGGGAAGAATTAGATTGCGCGGCGTGCCGGGACTGCGGTATTCGGCAAAGATGCTTCCCTGGTTGTCGTACAGACAGGCGGCCAGGAGATTTGGTTCGGTGGCCAGGGCGCCCAGCATCGCTTTGGCCGTTCCTTGATCGTTGAAGGTCAGGGAAGCTGCGGTATTTGCGCCCAGCGTGTCGGCCAGAGCGGTCAGTTCGCGCACCGCGCTCGCGCGATAGCTATGGCGCTCGTAGATGGCGAAACCCAGAGAGGCCAGCAGGACTGCCAGTACGCTGGCTGTAAGGATCAGCAGGGCCAGTTTGAAGCGGATGGAGAAGTCTCTGATGCGCATCGTCTCACCTCCCTCCATCCGTCCCGTTGCCGAGATTCACCGAGGTGGCGAGCAGCAGCAGACGGGAGCTGATTTTCAGATGAGACAAATCGGCGGCTCCGAGGTTGATGTCGAAGCGGATTTTATTGTCTTTAAGATGGAAGCGGATCATCCCGCCATCGGTGAGAAAGTTGGAAGTTTCCCCCACGGTGAGAACCGGCAGGCCATGCAGGCTCTTGAGCATCGCGCTCTGACGCCGGGCTTGGTCCCGGCTGAGAAAGAGAATCTGGCATCCCTGGATTTCCTGCGCCGGGCTGAGCTGGCGGACGTGAAATACACGGGAGCCGATCGGTTTGCCTTCAATGGAGTTTCGCAGTTCCAGCAGGTGCGGATCGCCGTCGAGGATGCACAGATTCAGCGAAAGGTCTCTGCCGTTCATGGTGCTGCCCGGCCACTCCACAAACTGCGCAAAATGATAAAGAAACGCGGCTTTGATCTGGTACTCTTCGGCGGTAGTTTGGCAGCGGGCAGGCTTCAGCGCTCCGGACAAGAACGAAATCAGGCAGAGAAATACGATCATCCGCGCGGCGACGCGGGTTCGCACGGAAGGAATTCTCGTTGCCGGATTGTGGCCTGCTCGATTCACAAGCTGCCTCCCCTCAGAAAGCCCAGGCTATTTTGGCGTAAGCGTTCCGGCGCATCATCCCGGATTGCACGGAGGAATCGGACCCGTTGTACTCCGGATGAAAGTCCCGCAACAGGTTCTGCCCGGCCAGGATGATCGACAGATGCTCTCCCGCGCGCCAGTTCAGGTTGCTATCCAGCCGCGTATAGGAGGGAATGGATTGGGCGGGAAGGCGGTTGACGAAGTACGCCGCGGCATTCCACTGAAGGTTCCAGGGCAGGCTCATACTGGAACGCAACTGCGCCTGATGATCCGGTGAGCCGCCTTGTGTTCCCGGCACGGTGGTTGTATCCAGACTCGTAGTCTGTGTGTGCAGGTGCGCAGCATACAACGCATAGCCGGGACTCAGCGTCCAATGGCTGGCCGCCTTCCAGTTGGCGAAGACTTCGATGCCGTGCGTTTCTCCGTACAGCCCGTTGCCAAACACAGTGGGAATGAGCAGGTGGGTCGGCGCGGGATTGGTCTCAATACTCATCGCCTGCGGTTCATACGATTCCAGATCGCGATAACGGTTGTAAAAAGCCGTCAAATCCACCGAGGACCGGCTGGTCCAGGCATTCCTGTATCCAGCCTCGTAGGCCGTCAGCTGCTCGTTCTTTATCTTTGGATTTCCTAAGTAGCTGACAAGTACAGGCAGGTAGCCGGTCTGGGCACCGCCTGGAAGAGCACTAGGATTCAGGCGGATATCGGTGTCGCTGCGAGCGGGCGTGCGGTCGGCGCCGCTAACCGCGCTCCATAGCATGTTCTTGCTGTTTGGCGTCCAGACCAGGCGCGCGGAGGGCTCGAGATTGAAACCGCTGTAGACGTTGTGTTCCAGCCGCGCGCCCACGGTCAGATGCAGGCTCTGGGGACGAATCGTAATCTCATCCTGCGCAAACGAACTAAAGAGCTGGGTTATGCTGTCCTGGGGAGTGGCGGAGAGTCGCAGGGTCGGGCTTACGTCATCGGAACTGACGCGGTAGCCCAGGCCCCAGACGATATCCTGCCGCGCACCCCACGCGATGTGATGTTGAAAATCGATATCGAAGACATTCAGGTCTACGTTATAGGTGAGGTCGCTGCGTGTCCAGCGGTCGAAGTAGACCTGGAGCGAGGTCTCGGAATGCGGCGAAATCGTTCGATTCCACCGGGCAAGCTGGTTCCATCCGCAGTAGCGGTCGCGCAACGTCAGGATGGCGTTTTCCGGCGGCTGTAGGGAAACGATCGTATAGGCTAACTCTCCCGCATCGCCCTGGTACACTTCTCCCTCGGTGGTCAGCGAATCCCTTGCCGTGAGCGTGGTGTCGATGCGGTATCCGCCGTGAACCAGCCGCCAGTCGTCCTGGCCATTGCCTCCAGACAGTGCGGGCAGGCTGTTAATGTGGAAGCCTTCCGCAAAGACGCGATAGGCGCCCAAAGCGCGAGCCTTGCCGCCGTAGCGAAAGCTATCGGGCCCTTGACCGGCGTTGCCCCCTCCGGCTGTCACAGAACCGCCCTGCGTGTCGTTGGCGCTCTTGGTGATGATATTGATGACGCCGTTGACGGCGTTCGATCCCCACACCGCCGCGCCGGGGCCGCGAACCACTTCGATGCGCTCGATGCTGTCGAGAGGAACGTTCTGCGAGTCCCACTCTACGCCGGCAAACTCGGGGTTGTAAACCGTGCGGCCGTCGATCAGCACCAGAAGCTTGTTGGAGTACTGGGCATTGAAGCCGCGCGCGCTGATGGCCCACTTGCCGGCGTCGATCTGCGCCACGTCCAGGCCCGGAACCATGCGCAGCAGATCGGGTATGTTGAGCGCGCCGGAGCGGCGAATGTCTTCTGCGGAGATAACAAAAACAGCGGCAGCTGTCTCTGAGGTCTTCTGCTCCTTTTTCGAGACGGAGGTCACATCGATGTTCATCAGGTCTTCCAGGCTCTTCTGAGTAAGGTCAGGAGCCTGCGCGGGGAGATCTGGAATCCCGAGACAGGCTAGAAGGGCGATCCCGGCGAAGACCCGCACCCGCCGAACTGCTCGCTGAGAGACCATGGCGAGTCGCCGGCAACCTGGCGGTTTCTGGAAAACAAAGCGCGCAAAGTGATGAACTTGCATGATGATCAACCTCCCTGGATTGTCGGCACTTCCAACCGGACTGCAAAGGACGGCAATGCGATCCACTACTTTTCCCGCTTGCATCACACCCGAGAGCAAGGCAATTAGTGGAAAACGCATTGATTGCCGCTCTCACAGTCTTCGGGTTCGCGCACACGGAGCCGCTTCGCGCCGGTCACATAACGACATCAAGAACCTTATCGGCAACGATGAACTAATGAAGAGAGGGGCGTGCCTCGCTAAGATTTCATTCGGGAGTTAGAGTGTCCGAATGTCTGATTATTGTGCAGTTTGGCAGAGATTCCCTGTTGACGGAAGGGGATGATGACGGCCTCGGATCGTCAGGAAGAAGGCGCCAAATGGGCGGCGAAATATCCTCCGACGCACCTCGATTGCGGTTCGGAGCGGGCGAGTGATTTTGTAGCCAGGGCCGGTCTGCACGTCGCTCGCGGGCAGATCGGCATAATGGAGCACCAGAATGCCGGGAATCTCGCTATTGCGCCGGAAGCTCATGGGAACAGTCATGTGCAGCTTGGCCGGATTCAGGTCCGACAGGTTGAAAAGGCTGATGGCCGTCTGATGGCTGTACACGCCCTCGACCTCCTCTTTCCGATTGCTGGACCAGAGCGACCAGAGCGTCAAGTCGGGCCGATCCGTTGCCGGAAACAGAGATAGCCGGTAGATCCCGCGATGCTCCCGAATTCAGTTGCCGGCCTGCACATGGTACGAGTGAGTAGACTCAACGCCGTCGTGGGGAAGTAAACATGATCGTCAAGGTACAGCCATCTCGAAAACACTCCAGCAGCTTCAAGCGGCTTCAAGAATACCTTACACAGGAGCGTGACGCTGAGACTGGAAA
>PMGP01000317.1 GCA_003156235.1 Acidobacteriaceae bacterium | reverse complement strand
CGGAATCAATTCGTGATGGACGTGTGGCTGCCTGAAGGCACGAAGATCGAAACCACCGACGCAACCGTGCGCCGGATTGAAACGGTTCTGCGCCAGGAACCGCTCATCAAGTCATACGCCAGCTTCCTGGGCGCAAGCGCGCCGCGTTTCTACTACAACGTGAATCCCCAACTGCCGGCGGCAAATTATGCGCAGATTCTGGTCAACACCAGGAAGGTGAAGGGAACGCCTCAACTGGTGGCTGAATTGCGGCAGCGGTTGCCCGATGTGGCGCCCGAGGCAAAGGTATTTGTGAAGGAGCTGCAGCAGGGGCAAATTCTGGAGGCCCCGGTCGAAGTGCGGATCTCCGGAGACGACATTGCCACACTCGAAACGCTGGGCAACCAAGCCGAGGAAATCTTGCGGCATACGCCGGGAGCGACGTACATTCACACCGACTGGCATGAGGACGCCTGGCAGGTGGGCGTAAACGTGCGCGAGGAAGTGGCCAACCGGATGGGCTTGACCAATGGCGTCATCGCGCAGCAACTGGCCGTGGGCTTTGAGGGCGCGCCGGTGACCACATTCTGGGAGGGTGATCGCGGCGTGGATGTAGTTCTGCGCCTCGACCCGGCCGAGCGCCAGAGCTTTCAGAACGTGACCGATACCTATGTCATGTCACCCGTGACCGGCGCGCGAGTTCCGCTGGCCGCCGTGGCGACGCTCACTTCAGAGTGGCAGCCGGGAAGAATTGTGCGCAGAAACGGCGTCCGCACACTGACCGTGCGCGCCTTTCCCAGCGGCCGCCACCTGGCAAGCGAGATACTAAGCGACGCGCGCAAACAACTGGACCACATGGTCCTGCCGCCCGGGTATCACATCGAATACGGCGGTGAGTACCAGAACCAGCAGGAAGCCTTTGGTGAAATGCGCACCGCTCTCCTGACCAGCCTTCTGCTGATCTTTCTGATTCTGCTCTTTCAATTTCGTACACTCGTCGATCCGCTGATCGTGATGGCGGCATTTCCCCTGGCGCTGCCCGGCGCGGCCCTGGGCCTGATGATTACGCACAACACCTTCGGCTTTACCGCGTTCATCGGCATCATCAGCGTGGGCGGGCTGGTGGTCAGAAATTCCATCATCCTGATCGATTACATTCACGAACGGATGAAGAACGGCGTGGAGCTGGAGCAGGCCGCGCTGGAGGCCGGAGAGCGCCGGCTGCGGCCCATCTTCCTGACTTCAGCGGCTGCCGCGGTGGGCGTCATTCCCATGATCCTCTCCGGCTCCAGCCTGTGGTCGCCGATGGCCAGCGTGATCGCCTTCGGGCTGTTGGGATCGATGTTCTTCACGCTGGTGGCCATACCGGTTCTCTTCGTAATGGCGCATCACCGGCACCCCGTACCCGTCAAGGCTACGGCGGCAATAGTTCTTCTGGCGCTGTTTGCATTCGCCGGCGTTGCTCACGCCGAAACGCGGCGCATCACGCTGGACGAGGCCGTCGCCCTGGCAACCAAGCAGAACTCAATCGTCAAGCTGGCGCACCTTAAAGAAAAGGAAATGCGGGCTCGTGTGACTGAAGCGCGCGCCAATTACTTTCCGGTGCTGAGCAATGATAGCGACGCCGCGCACCTCCGCAGCATTGAGCACATGGAAATCCCCATGGGAGCCTTGGGCGTATACCCGGTCCCCGGCCCTGTGCCTGGAGCAAATGTTTCGCTCCCCCTCGGCCACCACGATTTTCTGCTGAGCACAACCACTGCGGCTCAGCCCATCACGCAATACTTCAAGATTCACGCCGGAGTGAATGTGGCAAAGGCGGATCTAGATGTTGCGCGGGACGATGCGCACCGGGCGGAGAATGAGGTAGCGCTGAAAATGAAGGAGCTTTACTACGGCCTCTTGACGGCGGAACTGCGCAAGCAGGCGGCGGAGTTGCGCATCGAGGCCGGAGAAGAGCGTCTGGGCGAGGCTCGCAATGGAGTCGAGGCCGGGGCCGTGCTGGAGTTGAAAGTTCTGGAAGGAGAAGCGCAAATCGCCGATGCGCGCCATGCGCTGGGATCGCTGGAAGACGCCATCTCCGACATGAAGGTCGAGTTCAACGATCTGGCCGGCCTGACCCTGGACACTGACGTGGAACTGGTCCCGCCTGAACCTGAAGCCGCGGATGCAGCCGCCGCCGGCGATTTGGAGACCGAAGCGCTGGCTCATAATCCGGAAGTTGCAGCCGCTGAACAGACGCTGAAGAAAGCGCGCGCGGGCCTGAGCGCGGCGCACGCGGAGTACATCCCCGAGATAGGAGCGTTTGCGCAATACGTCCACCAGGATGGCGTGCCGTTGCTGACGGAGAACAACGGCCTGGTGGGTCTCAAAATGAATTGGACGCTGCTTGAATTCGGCAAGCGCAGCGGGCAAGTGAATGAGCGCAAGGCGCAGGTAGCCGAGGCCGAAGAAAATCTGCGCCACGTTGAGAATCGTGTGCGCGTGGAGATAGAAAAGGAAGTGCGCAAAGTGCGGCGCGCGGAGACCGGTCTGGAGGCGGCGCGCGAAAGTGTGGCAGCCAGAGCCGAGATGCGCCGCATCACGGCCAATCAGTTGCAAGCCAACACCGTAAACCCCTCGGCGCTCAAAGAAGCCGAAGGGCAACTCGCCGAGGCCGAAGCCGTGCTCTTTCAGGCGGAGATGGAGCGAAACACCGCCCGCGCCGAACTGGAGAGGACAGTGGGACAGAGGTAGTTCTTAGAAGCTGTTTCATAACCTGGTTTTGAAAGGGCACGGCTTTAGCTGTTCCGCAAATCGCTGGATTAGAGC
>PMGP01000318.1 GCA_003156235.1 Acidobacteriaceae bacterium | reverse complement strand
AGCAGGAAGACGGGCGGCTTGGATGGGTCGGGCACGAAACGAGTTTAGCAGCGTATCCCGGTCCCTCGCGCATCAATGTATGCTACCGATCAACGATGGGTGATCTGCCGCGGAGATTTTAATTACAAAGGCAGCAAGTTAGCCCCCGCTACGCGGGGATAGCAAGTTAGCGAGTTAGCGGATTTGTGTGATGGACGGGAACAGCCTGCCTGGTTACGGGACTTTACGCCAGAAACATGCAATCGCCATAGCTGAAGAAGCGGTATTTTTGCTGGACGGCGTGGCGATAGGCGGCGAGGACTGGTTCACGGCCAGCGAAGGCCGAGACCTTGTATATTGGGCTGGTTGGCAGAGCAGAGCATGGGGATGGCAGGAAGAGGCAATATGGCGAAATTGGGGCATACCTATTCAGTCTATGTGGATGACAACTACCATTACCAGGACGAGAGCGAACGATACAAGCTGGGAGATTTTGCCGCTCTGGAGGAGGCGATTGCGGCTTGCAAAAGCCTGGTGGATGAGTTTCTCAAGGACGAGGTTTCACCTGATTCAACGGCGGCGGAACGATGCGCGCAATATACGGGTTTTGGACCGGACCCATTCATCGTGACCGATGATCCGGATGCTGCACATCCGCCATTTTCAGCCTGGAACTATGCGAAGGAACGATGCGAGGAGGGATGATTTGGGAAGGTTAGGCCAGAAACATGCAGTCGCCATAGCTGAAAAAGCGGTATTTTTGCTGGACGGCGTGGCGATAGGCGGCGAGGACTGGTTCGTGTCCCGCGAAGGCCGAGACGAGCATGAGCAGGCTGGACTGGGGCAGGTGGAAGTTGGTGAGCAGGGCGTTGACGAGGCGGAATTGGAAGCCGGGGGAGATGAAGATTTCCGTTTCGCCGGAATGGGCTTGGAGCGGACGGCCGGCGGATTGAAGCGCGCAGTGTTCCAGCGTGCGGACGACCGTAGTGCCGACGGCGACGATGCGGCGGCCTTCGGCGGCAGCGCGGTTGACGGCGTCGGCGGTTGAGGCGGAGAGAGAGTAGCGCTCGCGATGGAGGCGGACTTCATCGAGGCGCTCGACGCGCAGAGGCGCGAAGGTGCCGAGGCCGACGTGCAGGGTGATGCGGGCGACTTCGACGCCGCGCGCGGCGAGCGCATCGAGAATTTGCGGAGTGAAGTGCAGGCCGGCGGTGGGCGCTGCTACGGAGCCGCGCTCGCGGGAGTAGACGGTTTGGTAGCGCTCGCGGTCGTCGGCGGCATCGTCGCGGCGAATGTAGGGCGGCAGAGGAATGTGGCCGATGCGGTCGAGGACGGAGAAGAAATCTTCGACCGGGTTGAAGCGGAGAAGGCGAGAACCGAAGTAGTTGCGCTCTAGGACTTCGGCTTGGAGTTCGATTTCGCCGGAGGGTGAGGGGAAGACGAGGCGCTCACCGACGCGGATTTTTCTGCCGGGATGGACGAGGGCGCGCCAGAGGTTTTCGCCGGCCGGCTCGGTGAGCATGACCTCGACGCGGCCGGTGGGTTTCTCGCGTTCGCGCACAATTGTCCGATGCGCGTAAAGGCGCGCGGGGATTACGCGGGTGTCGTTCAAGACCAGCAGGTCGCCGGGTTGGAGGAGCGAGGGGAATTCCGAGAAGATCGAATCGCGCAAAGCGCCGGTGGAGCGATTCATCACGAGCGTACGACTCTGGCCGCGCTCTGCGGGCGGTTGCTGGGCAATCAACTCCGGCGGCAGGTGGAAGTCGAAGTCGGCGACGCGGAGGGCGGTCATGGAATCGTCTTTCGGAATCAATTTCCCTCAGGGGCTAAAGCCCACATCTTTTCTGCTGACTTAATGTACGGGCTGAAGCCCGTACCCTTCAAAGAAATACCCTTCAAAAGCACAAAAAACTGGGTCGAAAAGAAGTAAAAACAACCGCAGGTCCTTCGACTCCGCTTCGCTCCGCTCAGGATGACAAGCAAGAAAATGCAGGTCCTTCGACTACATTTGGCGCAAAGAGCACGCCAAACTTCGCTCAGGATGACAGAGTTTATGGATAAGGGATACTGAGGAACCGGATCGATTGGCGGGCCGGTCATGGCTTGGCCTTCTTGAAGTAGTCGTAGGAGCGGAGGCGGGCGAATTCGATGGCGGCGTTGAGCTGCTGGCGCTTGGGCTCGAAGTCTTCAGGGGCGAGATCGGCAGGGACGCGCGTCCACGGCCCCCAACTGACGCAGATGCGGGTGAAGGGTTTGGGGACGAGGAATTTATCCCAGGAGCCGATGACCCAGGCGTGTTCGGGTTGGAGGTGAAAGGCGCCGATGGGCGCGCCGGTCATTTGCGCCAGCTTGATGGGACCCATCTTGGTTTGATAGATGGGGCCGAGAGGTCCGTCGGCGGTGAAGATGGCGGTGCGGCCGGTTTCGATGACGTTGGCCAGGCCGAGCAACCCCTCGCGCGCGCCGCGGCTGCTGGAACCGCGCACGGCATCGAAGCCAAAGATTTTGAGAATGCGGGTAATCAGCTCGCCGTCGAAGCTCTGGCTGATGAGGATCACGGCGCGGGAGTAGCGAAAGTAGACCGTGCAGGGCAGTACGCACTGGTGCCAGAAGCAGTAGATGTTGGGCGGGGACTTCTCGCCAGAGACGGTGGGGGTGACGCCTTCCGGGGCGAGGACCTCGAAACGCCAGGTAAGGCCGGAGAGCCAGACCAACGCCGAGACGACGCGCGGGACGATGGCCAGGATCAGGCGCTGGACGAGGGAGAAGCGGGGATGGGTTTCGGCGGACACTGTATTGATTTTAGCTGCTAGCTCTTAGCTTTCAGCCGCCCCGGAACGCGGGTCAGCTTGCGTGGTTCCAACCCTTTTGGCGAAGAGAAATGCAGATCCCCTTTGTTGCGCCGCTTCGCTCCTCATGAACGTGGCGAATCAAATCGCGGTTTTTGAAAAATCAGCAAGTTAGCCACCGCTTCGCGGTGATAGCGGGTTAGCAAGTTAGCGGATTTGCGCGTATGGCGTTGTCTTCCGTCCATAGTTCATTTCAACTGTTTCTCGCCGGACGAATTGAGTTGCCCGTGATGCATTGCGTGTTAGCTATAGCGGAGCCAGCGCAGGAGCTCGGGGAGGGTGGCGCGCTTGCCGTACATGAGGATGCCGACGCGGTAGAGGCGCGAGGAGAACCAAAGCGCCGCCCAGATGCTCAGGACCAGCAAGACGATGGAAGCGCCAAGTTGCCAGTACGGCACCGTCTCCAGACCCATGCGCGGCAGCATGACGTAAGGCGAGGTGAGCGGAAAGAGGGTTGCGGCTACGGACCAGATGGAGTTTGGATCCTTGAGCAGCACCGGCAGGAGGCCCATGCTGAGATAGAGGGGAATAATGGCCACCGGCATGAACTTCTGCAAGTCCTGCGAGGTTTCGCAGGTGGCGGCCAGGCCGGAGAACATGGCGCTGAAGAGAGCGAAGCCGAGTATAAAGTAAACCGGAAAAAGCAGGACCTCCAGCAACGAAAAATGAATGGAAAAATCGCCCGTCATCAACGTCGCGGCCAGCGCGGAGCCTAAAAACAGAGTCGCCGCAACCACCCAGATGGCAATCTGCGTCAGGCCCACCGCTCCCACGCCTAGAAGCTTCCCGGCGAGCAGATCGTCGGGACGAGCAATGGCCAGCATGACCTCGAAGATGCGCGAAGTCTTCTCCTCGATGATGGCGCGTGCCATGTCCAGGCCATAGAGCATGATGGGCATGGAGAGCAACAGCATCATCAGGAAAACCTTGTAAAAGGGCGATGCGCCTTTGGTCTTGCCTGTCTTGCCGTCCTTGCTCAACTGGAGGGTTTCGACCGAGACCGGCTTGAGCGCGGCATCAGCTTCGGACTGATTGATTCCTTTGGCTACCAGGCGTTCGTTCGCCACGCCGCGATTCAAGGCATTCCGCAGACGGCCGGTATCCGTGAAGCCGCCGGAAGAGAGCGAGGTGTAGGTGGCTGTCGTCTCGCCGGAAGATGTGCTGATGGCCAGAACCCCATCGATGGCCTTGGTCTGGACTTGATTTTTAAGGGCCGCGCGATCCTGCTCGCTTGCCGGGGCGGCCACATCAACCGTGAAATGCGCGTCCTTGTCGTCAAGCAACTGACGGCGAACTGCGTCGGCCAACTGCGCGCTGTCCGCGGCGATGGCCACGTGCATTCCGGCGGTGGCTTTGCGATTGGTGATGGAAGTCCAGCCCAGCAGCGCAACGATCAGCAACGGCACCAGCACCGTGGAAAACTTGAAGGCTCGCCCGTGAATCTGCTCCAGGTATTCACGCTTTGCAATCAGGAAAATATTACGCATGATTCCGGCCTCCCACGGTCTGGATGAAAATTTCTTCCAGCGACGGCTCAACCAACTCGAAGCGGTAGATGGTCGCGATGGCCGCAGCTTCATGGAGCAGCTTCTGCGCGTTGCCGTGCGGCTTGAGCGTGATTTCGGCGTGGCCGGAGAAGTTCTTGGCTTCCGCGATCTCCTCACTGTTCAGGAAGGAGGAGTCACCCTCGAACTCGACGATCACGTGGTTGCGCTCGTAACGGCTCTTGATTTCACGCAGGTTGCCGGAGAGCACGTCCTCGCCGTTGTTGATGAGGCAGATGGAGTCGCAGAGCTTCTCCACCTGGTCCATGCGATGGGTGGAAAACAGGATGGCATTGCCCTGGTCCTTGAGTTCGAGCAGCGTCTTCTCGACCAGCACGGCGTTCACCGGGTCAAGGCCGGCGAAGGGCTCGTCCATGACGATGAGCCGTGGCGAGTGGAGAAGCGTGGCAATGAACTGGATCTTCTGCTGCATTCCCTTGGAGAGCTCTTCGGTCTTTTTGTGGAGCGCATCAGCGATCTCCATGCGCGCGGCCCAGGCGCTGGCGCGTTTTTCAGCTTCCCCGGCGCTGAGTCCATGCAGGCGGCCAAAGAAGACCAACTGGTCGAGTACTTTCATTTTTTTATAGAGGCCGCGCTCCTCGGGCAGGTAGCCTACCTGCTCGAGGCTCTTGCGCTCAAAGGGCTGATCGAAGAGGCTGATGCGGCCCGAGTCGGGAAGGGTAATGCCCATCATCATGCGAATGGAACTGGTTTTGCCCGCGCCGTTCGGTCCCAGCAGGCCGAAGATCTGGCCCGCATGGATGGAGAGGCTGAGATTGCTGACGGCAACCTTGTTCTCGTAGGCTTTGGTCACTCCCGCGAGTTCGACAACTGGCATGGAATCTCCTGCTGTTCAAGATGCAGTTTGGATTCAGGTAAAGGCAGTCAGATTCAGTTCAACTGGAGGGGCCGTCCTGCAAGAAGTGTAGCAAAGCCCCCATGGCGCAGGCGTTCCATTCACCGGATACGGAAATGCGTAGATCGCTGCCGGCTAGTTGAAGTGCAATTTCGTTCATCAGAATCGGCTTCTTACCCCTCGCGACACTGGTTGGATTTTCCGGAGGGGCCCAGATTACTGATGATATGTTGCTTTCCGAGAAACAAGCATAGACAAGTGCGCCAATGGGTCCAGAAAGTGGCAAGAAACCCGGCAAAACAGGGAAACCGAAGTGTCCATCTTCGGCGCAAGCAGGCAGGGTTGAGGCATGGTACTCTAATTTGCAATGTCAGATTACGATTTTTTCATAACCGAACCTGTTGACGGGCCGGCACACAAGCCGCAGTCTTTTTCTGAGCTTGACGTGCGGCAGTCTGTTCTAGAGGATCTGGCATTAAAGATTCTTTATCTGACCGGCTCAATGTCCATCTCGGAACTGGCCGAAAAGACGCGGCTGAGCTTCGAAGTGGCCAAGGAACTGGCCTACCAACTGCGCGCGGAATTGTACTGCCAGGTGACGGGAATGAACGCCAACATTCCCCAGATTTCCATCACCACGCAGGGCAGAACGCGAGCAATGGAACTGCTCACGCAGAACCATTACACGGGTCCCGCGCCGGTGTCTTTGGCGAGTTATGTAGAGCAGACGCGAAGCCAGAGCGTGCGCAAGGTCGAGGTGCGTGCGGAGGACGTGCAGCGCGCCTTTGCGCATCTTGTGATCGGCAAAGAAACGATGCGGCAGTTAGGCACGGCGCTCAACTCCGGCAGCTCGATATTTCTTTATGGCCCTCCGGGAACGGGGAAAACCACCATCGCCGAGACGCTGGCGCGAGTGGTTGCGGAGGACGAGGTCTGGATTCCGTACGCGCTGGAGGTGGATGGGCAGATCATCACGGTCTTCGATGCTGCGATTCACAAGCAAACGAAGGAGTCGAAGAACACGGGCCGGGACGGCCGCTGGGTGCTATGCCAGCGGCCCGCGGTGCTGGTGGGCGGCGAGCTGACGGCGGAGATGCTGGACCTGCAATTCAACCCGGTGACGAAGTACTATGTGGCTCCCGCGCAGATGAAGGCCAATAACGGGGTTCTGATCATCGACGATTTCGGGCGGCAGCGGATTCGCCCTGAAGATCTGCTCAACCGCTGGGTTGTTCCTCTGGATCGCCGGATCGATTTTCTGGCCCTGTCGGGAGGGAAGAAGATAGAGGTTCCATTCGAGATGCTGGTTGTCTTCGCATCCAACATGAATCCGGCGGAGCTGGTGGACGCCTGCTTTTTGCGCAGGATTCAAACCAAGATTCTGATCGGCACGGTATCAGACGACCAGTTCTGCGAGATTTTCCGCCGCGTGGCCGAAGAACATCGAGTGGCGTATGACATAAACGTAGTCAAGGATCTTATCGATCTTATCCGCGACACACTGAAGCATGAGTTGCGCCAATGCTATCCCCGTGATCTTGTGAACCAGGTTCTTTGGGCCGCCCGCTACGAGGGTAAGAAGCCAGCTCTGGATCACGCGTCCCTGGCGCTGGCGGTGGAGGCTTATTTTTTGGCGAAGGCGTGAGGAAACATCGCGCGTGCCAGCCGGATGCGCGACTTGGGCGCGGCATTCTCCGCAGTATTTGCGGAGATTAGGGCGTCTATTCTCCGCAAAATTATCAAAAGAATGTTCCGGTGGACTGGTCTGACGCTGGCATACTGGAGTCATGGCAGAACCCGACCGAGGTGTATTCTTCCTACATTATGCAAAATGATGTTGAATCCGAGATTATGCCGACAGAAAAGAACCTCTTGACTCCTATCGATTTGAAGGAATTCTTCATCCAATTCCAAGACCACCTGGCTCCGAAGCTCGATACGTACGAGCAGGCAATTTATCTCTATATTTTTCGCAAGAGCAGACTACTTGGAATTGACGAGGTCACCATTGGGTTTAAGACTGCGCGTGCCCGTCTCGCGACGGGTATCGGGGAAGGTGGCAAGCCGATGTCTGAGACATCGTGCTACTCAAGGCTGCGCTCGCTCGAACAAAAAGGCTGCATTAAGGTGGTTCGGACGAATCACGACGGTAGGCTCCTTCGACTTTATCTTCCATCTGAAATTCAAGGAGTCATTCCACCTCCGGCCTTAGAGCGCGTGATCGACATTGAGACGATGGATTTTTTCGACGATTCAGCGAATCGCCTTTTGCTATTGAAACGCGAGAATTACAAATGCTTTTACACACTCCAAAAGCTCGACAAGGACAATTTTATTGTCGAACATGTCGTGTCGCGTCCGGCTGGCAACAATAGCTATCGCAATTGCGTCGCAGCGTCACGAGAGGCCAACAACAAGAAAGGCGCCACCTCTGCAGAAGACTTTCTTCGGCGCCTCTACCGTGAAAACATTCTCAACGAATCTGAGTTTCAAGATAGGATTCGCGTTCTTGCTCAGCTCAAGAACGGTTTGCTCAAGCCGCCGTTGGAATAGCTTTTAGGCAAAAACGAGGGGTTGACATTCATTGCGGATAGTGCAATAGTTGCATTACGTTGTTTTGGTGAGTCAGTATGCCAGTCTTGCAACGTTTCGGGTCTGTCAGTGTGCGCATGTACGCCGACGATCACCGGCCGCCTCACTTCCATATTGTCGCGCCGGATTTTCAGGTTTTGGTGCGGATTTCGGATATGACGGTGATTGCCGGAGAAGCCCGGCCGACCCAGATCGCCGAGGCATTGGCCTGGGCGCAAAGCCATCAAGAGGCGCTGGCGCTGCGCTGGACTGAACTGAACGAACGGGGGTAACTATCATGCCGAGAAAAACTTTGCCGCGTATCGCGTCGGTTGCCGCCGGCAAGAAGCCGCTGACCTTGCTCATTCGTTGGGAAAAGGGTGAGGAGAGCCGGGTGGACGTTTCCGGCCTAGTGGAAACCTTCCGCGTTTATGAGCCGTTGCGCCGCACGCCGGAGTTGTTTGGGCGCATGCAGGTGGGCGAATATGGCACGGACGTTTGCTGGCCGGATGAAATCG
>PMGP01000265.1:4567-6656 GCA_003156235.1 Acidobacteriaceae bacterium | reverse complement strand
GCCAGGGCATCGACGAACTGAAATGGGCGCTAGCCAAGCGGTTGCGAACCTCTGGTTAGAGCTGGCAAAGCCGCAAAAAAAGGCCGCCCCCATCTGGGAAGCGGCCTTTTTGTTTTGAATCAGCTACCCGCCTAGAACGGGTTCAGCTTGGAGNNTCTTCTTTTTCTTCTTGCTGGATGATTCGTCGTTCAGATCGGCCTTGGGCTTCTTCTTCGTAGCGCCGGCGGTCTGAGCCGGTGTCGCGCCGGACTTGATGTCGTTGACCTGACCGGGGGCTTCCGCGGGCTTTTCCGCGGCGGGCGCAACGGTGTTGTCTGGGCCGACAGGTTTGAGGACAGCGTCGGGCGCACTGACCACCTGAACACCCACGCTGGTCCCGCCCGCCGGCTTCTCCAACTGCAACGGCGCCTGGGAGGGCTGATCGCTGCGCGGCGGCTCATTGACGCCGGTGGGCGTAACTGCGCCAGCCGGAGCGGCAGGCTGACCGGCTCGGAGGGCGTCATTGAACAGCGCGATGTTCTGCTTGGTCACATCGGGAGCGAGGGTGCGCTTGGGATCCTCCAGGCTGGGGTCGCCCACATGCACGGCTTCCACCACTTGGGGCCCGTGCTTGATGATGCCGAAGAATTTGTCGTTAAAGCGCAGAGGCTGGCGGCTGCGCTCTTCGGCGTCGTTCTCGGCCACCGCTTCCTGGGTGGGTTCGGGAACGGGGCGGTTCATGGCCACCAGACGGTCGCGAGCATCTTCCACGTGGGGAGCCATCGGATAGCGCGTAATCACTTTGGTGTAGGCCTCGGCTGCACGGTCCTGATAGACCGCGCGCAACCGCTCCCTGAGAGCTCCGGGAAGATTGGGTGCAATCTGGACGGAGTGGGCTTGGCCGGCATAGGCATCGCCGATGCCCAGCAGCGCCTGGTCGCTCTTGGAGTAAAGCGGATAGGTGTCAACCACCGTCTTCAGGCGGGCGATCGAGGCCGGGAAGTTCTCCCGGCTTCCGTAATAAAGGCCGATCTGCGTTTCACGCTCGGCCAGAACCTCCTGAACGTCGCGCAGTTTCTGCGTAGCGCGAGGCACCAGCTTAGACTCGGGGAACATATTGATCATCGCCCGGTATTCCTGCTCCGCGCGCTGGGCGTTGGTAAAGTCGCGGTCGGGCTTCTCCATCTGCTGGTAGTAGATGTCGGCCACCTTCATCTGCGCCTCGGNNATGAAGTCCTTGTACTCGGCCTCGGCCTGGGTCAGGGCTGCCGTGCCGCCCTCCTTGAACCAGCTATCGCCCACCGCCAGCTTGGCGCGCATCCGGTATTCGGAATCGGGATAGGTGTTGAGCATGGTCTGCAGGTCGAGCCGAGCCACGTCGAAGCGGCCCTTCTTGATCGCGATCATGGCCTTGTCAAATAGCTCCTTGTCGGGCTGCTTGGATTTAACGCCGAGCAGCGGGTTGGCGCTCAGGTCCTGTTTCTTCTGCTTGGGCTTTCTGCCCTTGGCCTGGGCCGCAACTCCACCCAGCAACAAAACCGCCAAAGCTACCGCGGCAATCTTCGTCTTCAACCGGTTCATACCACCTCATTACGACTGCGGCCCGTCGACAGGCCGCAAGCCCATTTCCTGCAAATATCAGCTTCTAGCTGCTAGCTTCTAGCCTCTAGCTTGTTGTTCGCGCCGGGAAGCTCTGAGCTAGCAGCTAGAAGCTGGTAGCTAAAAGCTGTTCCTCTATTCGCCCGCAGCCTTGCGAGCCGCGGCAAGCAGCGCCCGCGCATCCCGCTCCGGCTGCCCCGCGCCAAAAACCGCGTTGCCGGCCACCAGCAGCTCCGCTCCTGCTTGGACGATTGGGCCCACCGTATCGTGAGCCACACCGCCGTCTACTTCGATTCTAAATGCCAGCCCCAGCTCCCGGCGCAACTCCACCAGCCGCCGAATCTTATCCAGCGAGAATTCAATGAACTTCTGCCCGCCAAAGCCCGGATTCACGCTCATCACCAGAACATGGTGAACCATGGGCAGAATCTCCCGCAACAGCTCCACGCGGGTAGCCGGATTCATCACCACCCCCGGCTTCATGCCGTTCTGGGCAATCAGCTCCAGCGAG
>PMGP01000265.1:0-4546 GCA_003156235.1 Acidobacteriaceae bacterium | reverse complement strand
TCACGTCCACGTGGATCGCCGTTCCGCCGCCTCGTTCAGCCGCGGCAACCTGCTCCGCCAAGTGGGCAAAATCCGCCGAAAGTATCGATGGCAACAGCTCAACCATGCTTTTTAATGCATCTCCTTGCAGGGTTAGTGTATCAGCGCGAAGGCACAGCAGTCTCCAGAGGCCGTCGTCGGGTCTACGCCACCGCCGCCCTGCTCCATTACCAAAAATCTGAAAATTTCCCCTAAAGCACGGAACGAATCCGCCGATGAACGATTAGGAAGAGATTTATCTTCAAGTCGAAGAGGAGAAAGCGTCATGCAGATTCTCAGCTTCTCATCCGTCGCTTCAACGGCTACGGTATTGAATCCGGTATCGGTGAGCCGGTCTACTAGCGCTTCGTCAACCTCTGCCAAGGCGTCACCCAGCACAGCCTCGACGAGCACGACTACGTCCGCCGCAACCTCATCCGCCAAAACTTCGCGCTCCGGAGGCGGTGGCGGCGGTGGAAGCAGCAGTAGCACGACGGAGGAGATGGCTACCAGCTACTCCACCACCGTGGCGGGCAAGCAGTATTCCGGCAGCGTGGAAGATTCAGGCGGGCAATACACCGCCTCGGTCTCAGGCCTGGCAGGAGCTTCCGCCAGCGCGAGCAGCATGCAGGCGGCCGAGAACGCTCTCACCCTCCGCATCGATGAACTTGTCTGATTCTCAGGTCAACTGAAGCTCTCGCCAAGCGCGCTCCGTACGCTCTCGACGACAGTCTCCCAATCGCCAATCTTCGGCTGGCGGAAGATTCGCAACGTCGAATACCATGGGCTGTTGCTGCGCTTTTCCAGCCATCGCCAGTCGGCCGCAAAGGGCAGCAGCAGCCAGACCGGAAGTCCCAATGCCGCCGCCAGATGCGCCGTCGAATTATCAATCGTAATCACTTGATCCATGGCCGCGACCTGCGCCGCGAAGCGATCGATATTCGTGAGCTGATCGACGCTGCGGTCAATGAGCAGGGGCGCGTTGGCCGCAGCAGCCTGCTCTGCCAGGCCGTCGAAATCCCCGTATTGCAGGCTGATCCAGCGGATGCCAGACAGCATGAAGAGCGGCGCAAAATCAGTGAGGTCAACGGTACGCTTGCGCCCGGTATTTTTATTCCGCGTGTGCCATGCCAGCCCGATCAGCTTGCGGCCATCAAAGTAATCGCCGCGGAAGCGCTCTCGCTCTATCGGATCGGCTTTGAGGTAAGGCGTAGCGGTAGCGGCAAAGGCAGTTTCCGTTGTCCGAAACAATCCCGGCAAACTGCCTGCTGGAAGATGCGCGGCGATCTCAGCTTTTTGCGCCTCGGCAGGTCCGCAGCCTGAAACCACCTCAATTTCCGGAAACGACCGCGCAAAAAGCGGCTTGAGCCGCGCGTCGCAATCCAGCGTAATGCGGTTGCTCGAGCGCAGCGCGTCCGGAATCAGCCCCGCAAACTGGATTTCGTCGCCAATTCCCTGCTCGCCCCACACCAGCAAGCGGCCTGTGTCCAGCTTTTCGCCCCGCCAGAGAGGCTGCGGATAGGCGCGCCAGGGCGTGTCGTGATCAGGCGATTGCCAGCGGGATTCGTAGTTGCGCCAGCCCGTCGCAAAGTCTCCGCTCCGCAGTTGCGCCAGAGCCTGGCCGAAACGGGCCTGGGGATAATCCGGCTTGATCTCCAGGGCGCGCGCCATCCGCGCCAGCGCCTCATCCAGGCGGCCAAGGTCTTCAAAGACGCAGCCCAGATTGTAGTGAGCCTCGGCGTACTCCGGCCTGACGGCCAGCGCCCGCTCAAAGCTGGCCGCCGATTCGTCCAATCTGTCCAGCGTGTGGAGCGTGTTGCCCAGGTTGTAGTGCGCCTCGGCGAGTTGCGGCTTGAGCTCGATGGCGCGCTGATAGCAGGCCACGGCCTCATCCAGCTTGCCCAGCTTCTCCTGTTCAGCCTGGGCCTGGCGCAAGTTGCCCCGGTTGTACCAGGCCTCTGCATAATCCGGCTTGATTCTGAGCGCCTGCGAATAACTGGTCTCCGCTTCGTCCAGCTTATTCTGGGCCAGCAGAGCGTTTCCCAGGTTGCCGTGTCCTTCGGCCATTCCCGGCTTGAGGGCCAGCGCCCGCTGGTAGCTGACCACCGCCTCCTCCAGCTTGCCCTGTGCCTGAAGCGTGTTGGCGTGGTTGAAGAAGGCTTCGGCAAACCCCGGCTTGAGGGCCATCGCACGCTCGTGGCTGGCCGCCGCCTCCTCCAACTTGCCCTGCGCTTGCAAAATGTTCCCCAGGTTGACGTGAGCCTCGGCCAGATCCGGACGCAGAATCAGCGCCCGCCGGAAGCGCATCTCCGCCTGCTCGTGTTTGCCCTGCGCCTCCCGCACGGCACCCAGATTCATCTGCGCCTCGGCCAGTTCCGGATTGAGGATCAGCGCCCGCTCATAGCTGGTTGCAGCCTCTTCCAGCTTGCCCAGCGCCTGATAAGCCGTGCCCAGGTTGGAGTGAAACGCCGCCGGCCGCCTGTCGCTGGCAATCGCCTTGCGGATCAGCTCGACGGCCACGTCGTCGCGGCCCACCTGATGAGCCAGAACTCCCAGCAGGTGCAGGCTGTCGGCATGATGGGGATCGAGCTCCAGAATTTGCCGGTAGATGCGCTCCGCATCGGCCAATTGTCCACGCTGGTGAAGCGCAATTGCGTTGACGCACATGCCTTGAAGGTTCACGGGCGGACGTTGGCTTTGCCGCCTGGGAACAAGGTGCAGGGAGCGGTTCATGAGGTCAGTGTATGGCTCGGAGAGCGAAATAGGGTCTTCCGAGTGCGCAATTCACGCTGATCATTTACCTGTGCGGGACTTGTCCCACTATGAAAATCGCGCGCCGAAGGCTGGCAGTGAAGGCATCTGAACTGATAGCGCGTCCCATATTTCGGTTTTTTGGGAGATTTCAATAAAAAGGGCGGCCAACCGGATGGCTGACCGCCCTCTGAGTTCTGGTTGAAACCGCGTTGCTTACTGCTGCAGGATCATCATCTCCCCCGAACTCGAACCGTTCGTGATGCAGATGACCTTGGTTGAGCTGATGACCGCGCAACTGAGATCCTTGTCGCCGGTTCCGGTCGTGAGGGTTCCGTAGGTGGTTGAAGCCCAACTGTAGGCCCCGCTCATCGCCTGATCCCAGGTGAAATCTCCCTCGCCGCCAGTCGTTACGCCGCCAGAAATGCTGCCGTTGCTAAGCAGGTCGAACTCACCTGTGGCGTCGTTATGATCGGAACCCACCGACGGCAGCTTGCCCAGCAGGTAATCGCCGGCAAGCGCCGCATTCGTAAAGTTGGGTTGCGTCTGCGTCTGCGCCTCCAGCCAGCCTGTTTGCAGGTTGTGATTGCTGCCATTCAAATCCAGGTAGAAGGCAGAACCCGCGTTGAAGAAATAGAGGAAGGCCGAATCGCCGCCGCCGCCCGGAGAGAAGGTGGCGCGGCCGGGGTTGGCGGAGTCGAGCGTGATGGCGACGCCCGCGCCGTTCTCATTACCGGTCTTGTAGGTGCCCTCGTCGTCGTCATAACTCGCATTGACGGTCATAGTGCCGTTGCCGGTGCTGCTGGCCTGGTAGACCGATGAACCGTAGCCCGTGACGATGCCACTGCTGTTTCCATCGAACCTCTGCGAGTAGAGCACGGACGAGCCGTTGAGCAGTGCCGCCGCGGTGTTGGCCGATTGCTGCTGCGTGCGCATATCGCCGGCCATCAAGCCACTATCCCCGGCTGTTTCAAGCATGAACATGCGATTGGCGTCGATGGTGTAGGCAGCGAAAGTCACCGAGCTGCCGCCTGGATTGAAGGTGAGGGTGAAGCGGCCCGTGTTGGAATTCGGCACGGTGTAGCTGCCCGTAAAGGTCCCGCCGTTGTCTGCTGTCTGATCGAGGCGCATCCCGTCGAGAATGCCGCTGGTGATGGTTCCGCCGGCAGCGCCTCCGGTTCCACCAGTGGAACTTTCCGTTGAGAGGGTCATGCGGCCTAGGTAAGCTTTTGGAGTGCCGTTGCCGTTCTCGCCCTGCATGCCGAAGGCGAAGTTATTGCCGCTGAGGGTGCTGGAGGCAAAGGCGCTGGTCGTAGCCTTGTAGCAATCGCCGCCGCCGTGGATTCCCGATGGTGTCGCACCCACATCGTCGATACGCACCTTGCGGAACTCTTGCGCTACCGAGCCGGAGCCGGTAAGAGCAATCGCCCAGGCGCTGGTTGCATTCGGGAAACCGGGAACCGTTGCCGTCATGTTCGCGATGCCGTTGTTGTCTGCGCCAATGTTGTAAGTGCCGGTGTACCCGCCAGAAATAGCCGCGCTCAAGTCGCGGGTATTCGTGTCATAGGTCCCGCTGGTGGTGAAGTTGCCATTGCCGTCGGCGATCACCGTGGAAAGTGTGGCCCAGCGTGCGCCGGAGGCGTCATCGTAGCCGCTTGACTTGCAGACGTAGGTTCCGTTGAGCTTGGCGTTGTTGGCGTTGCTGGCGCCGGGTGTGGGCAGGGTCGCGACGTTAATGGTGTAGGTCTGGCTGGTGGTGTCGCTGAAGCTGTCGATC
>PMGP01000368.1 GCA_003156235.1 Acidobacteriaceae bacterium | reverse complement strand
ATCATGATGATCGACTTTGCCTTGCAAGCCGAGCGGCTCGAGGGCAAAACCGCCGAAGCCGCCATCTTCCAGGCCTGCCAGTTGCGCTTCCGGCCCATTATCATGACCACCATGGCCGCCATGCTGGGCGGATTGCCGCTGGCTCTGGGCGGAGGCGTGGGCGCAGAGCTGCGCATGCCGCTGGGCGTTACCATCGTCGGCGGACTGATCTTCTCCCAGATGCTCACCCTCTACACTGTGCCGGTGATCTATCTCTACTTTGACAAGCTGGCACAGCGCATGAAGCCGCGGGAAATCAGGGAACAGGGAATAGGGAACAGGGAACAGGGAACAGGGATCAGGGATCAGGTTCCCGAGTCCGGCCTATAGTTGGGTGCCCCAGGTCCGGATTTTCGGACCTGGGATACCTCAAACCTCAACCGGCATTTTCCATCAACCCAAAATGCCCCGTGCCCCATCCATTCCGCGTTTTTTGCGGAATGGGTGGGAAACCAGGAACAGTAAACGGAAACGATGCATCTTTCCGCACCCTTCATTCAGAGGCCGGTAGCCACCTCGCTGCTTAGCTTGGCTCTATTATTGGCCGGCTCGGTGGCCTACTCGCTGCTGCCCGTGGCCTCGCTGCCCAACGTCGATTACCCGGTCATCGGCGTGGGGGCGGGCTTGCCCGGCGCCAGCCCGGAGACCATGGCTTCGTCGGTGGCCACGCCGCTGGAGCGCCAGTTTGGACGCATCGCCGGCGTCAATCAGATGACCTCGTCAAGTTCGCTGGGCTCGGCCTCGGTCACTATGCAATTCGACCTCAATCGCAACATCGACGCCGCCGCCCGCGATGTGCAGGCCTCCATCAACGCCGCCCGCAGCCAGTTGCCCTCGTACCTGCCGCAAAATCCCAGCTATCGCAAGGTCAACCCGGCGGAAGCGCCGATTCTCATCCTCACCATGACCTCCGACGTGGTGACCAAGCGGCAGATGTACGACATGGCCGACTCCATCCTGTCGCAGAAGATATCCCAGATTGATGGCGTGGGCCAGGTCTTCGTGGGCGGCAGCTCCAGCCCCGCGGTGCGCGTCGAACTGAACCCCATGCAGTTGGGCGCAAACGGCGTCGGCCTGGAGGCGGTGCGCACCGCACTTGCCGGAGCCAACGCCAACCGCCCCAAGGGCGCATTTCAAAGTGCGGATCAGCGCTGGCAAATCAGCGACAACGACCAGATCTTCAAAGCCAGCGATTATGCGCCCATCATCGCTGGCTACAACAAGCAGAGCGGCGCGCCGGTGCGCATCTCCGACCTGGGAACCGTTTCCGACAGCGTCGCCAACATCCTCACCGCCGGTGTATCGGGCAACAAAACTCCGGGACACAGCGGCGAGTTGAAGGACGCCATCCTGATCGTCATCTTCAAGATTCCCGGCGCCAACGTCATCTCCACCGTGGACAATGTGATGGCCGAGATGCCGCGCCTCAAGGCCGCCATCCCGCCCACCATCCAGATCAACGTGGCTGTCGACCGCACCACCACCATCCGTTCCAGCGTGCATGACGTGGAGATCTCGCTGCTCATCAGCGTGCTGCTGGTAGTGCTGGTGGTGTTTCTTTTCTTGCGCGAGGTGTGGGCCACCATCATTCCGTCGATCGCCGTGCCCCTCTCGCTGCTGGGCACCTTCGGTGTCATGTACCTGGTCGGCTACACCATCGACAATCTCTCCCTGATGGCGCTCACCGTGGCCACCGGTTTTGTGGTGGATGACGCCATTGTGGTCATCGAGAACATCACCCGCTACCTCGAAATGGGCATGAAACCCTTCGAGGCTGCCATGAAGGGCTCGAAAGAGATCGGCTTCACGGTGCTCTCCATGAGCACGTCTTTGATCGCCGTCTTCATTCCAATTTTGCTGATGGGCGGCATCGTGGGCAAGCTCTTTCGCGAGTTCGCCGTTACTCTGTCGGTGGCCGTTGCCGTCTCCATGCTGGTCTCGCTCACCACAACGCCCATGCTCTGCGCCCGTTTTCTCAAGTCGCGTGACGAGAGCCGCCACGGCCGGGTTTATGTAATGAGCGAACGCGCCTTTCAGTGGATGCACAACGAATACGCTGGCGGCCTGCGCTGGGTGTTGCGCCACCAGTGGCTGATTCTGGGCGTGGTTATCGGCACTGTGGCCCTCAACGTTTACCTCTTCATCATCGTGCCCTTCGGCTTCTTTCCTCAGCAGGACACGGGACGCCTGGGCGGCAGGACTTTGGCAGCGCAGGATATCAGCTTCCCCGCCATGCGCGATAAGCAGCGTGAACTGGCGCAGATGGTGCTGGACGACCCCGCTATTGCCACCGTTACCGCCTTCGCGGGCGGCGCCGGGCCGGGCGGCGGCAGCAACAATACAGGCTTTATGTTTATTGCCCTCAAGCCGCTCAACCAGCGCCCAGGGCGCGTCTCCGCTGACGATGTGGTCAACCGCTTGCGCAGAAAGCTGACCAGCATCCCCGGCGCCATTCTCTATCTCCAGGTGCAGCAGGAGTTTCAGAGCGGAGGACGCGGCAGCGCCGCGCAATACCAGTACACACTCTCCGACGAGAGCCTGGAGGAGCTGAATTCGTGGGCGCCCATGCTGCTGGCTCGCGCAAGGTCTATGCCTGAATTGCGCGATATCAACAGCGACCAGCAGAATCAGGGCCTGGCCGCCAACCTGGTCATCGATCGCGACGCCGCCTCGCGGCTGGGCATCACAGCCAGCGCCATTGATCAGGTACTCTACGATGCCTTCGGCCAGCGCGAGGTCTCCACCATGTACACCGCGCTCAACCAGTACTACGTGGTGATGGAGGTCGATCCTCAATACCAGCTCAGCCCGGATGCGCTGAATGGCATCTTTATCAAGGCCAACAATGTTGCCGGGGCCGCTACCGCTTCCGCTGGTACCACGCTTGCTTCCACGGCTGCCCCGGCTGTGTCCACCGGCGGCGCCATGGTGCCGCTCTCCACCATCGCACACTTTGAACAGCAGCGCACCGCCCTGCAGGTCAACCATCAGGGCCAGTATCCGGCTGTCACGCTCAGCTTTAACCTGGCGCCCAACGTAGCTCTGGGCGACGCTGTTACCGCTCTGGAAAAGGTCCAGCGCGAGATGAATATGCCCACATCCATCCACTACTCTTTCCAGGGAACTGCGCAGGACTTTCAGGCCGCGAAGAAGAATATGCCCTGGCTTATTCTGGCCGCGGTGGTCGCCGTCTACATCGTGCTCGGAATTCTTTACGAGAGCCTGATTCATCCGCTGACGATTCTCTCCACGATTCCGCCCGCTGGTGTAGGCGCCATCCTGGCTTTGCTCTTGACGGGAACCGATCTGAGCATCATCGCGCTGATCGGCGTCATCCTGCTGATCGGCATCGTCAAGANNCATGATGATCGACTTTGCCCTCCAAGCCGAGCGCGACCAGGGATTGCCGCCCGTCGAGGCTATCTATCAGGCCTGTTTACTGCGCTTCCGGCCCATCATGATGACGACAATGGCCGCCCTCTTCGGCGGATTGCCGCTGGCCATCGGCATGGGCGTCGGCTCGGAGCTGCGCAAGCCGCTGGGCATCGCCATCGTCGGCGGCCTGATCGTCTCGCAGATGCTCACCCTGTTCACGACACCTGTTGTTTATTTATTTTTCGACCGTCTGCAATGGCGCGTGATGAAGCTGCGCAGGATCGGCGAGGAGTTGGAAGGGGCGGCGGCGGACTGAAAAGCAGCTACTGGCTTTGCAGATTATTTCCTCTCCGCCGCGCACAATCAAAGCATGAACAAGGTCCACACTCTCGCGTCGTGGCTGATCAGTGACAACTGCTCTCTGACAACTGAAAAACGGATACCCCCTCCCCCCCTATACCCCCAGGGGGTACAATTTCCCTAAAAACCATGCAGATTAATTCATCTGCTCGGTATAGTGAAAATCTGCATCCATTTCAAAACAAAAGATCTGGTCGCAAAAATAGGCAGGGTATACAGATCGTCCTTTTCCACAGGAATACCGCTTCTTCATACCACATGGTAAGAAACCACCTCCGGAAAACGCCGGAAAAAGCCGGAATTACACTGGATTTTCAGGGCGCTCTACCCCAAAGCCGCAACTGATGAGCGACTTTTTCCTGATAGGGGTTCCTGCGGACGGTCCTTCGTTCGTGCGGTTGCGCTGTCTTCAAGCTCAGAACTATACTCTCCGTTGAATTACTCCTGTCGGGAGCGCGCGCATGAAAAAGCTCGATCTGAAAAAACAATGGAAGCAACTCTACGGAGCTAAGGCGGACGCTATTGTTGCCGTGGACGTTCCTCCGCTCGCCTATCTCATGGTGGATGGTCAGGGCGACCCCAACACCTCGCAGGCATTTCAAGAGGCCGTCGAAGCTCTCTATGCGCTCTCTTACACGCTCAAGTTCGCAGTCAAAAAGGGTCCGCGGGCCATCGACTATGGCGTGATGCCGCTGGAGGGCCTGTGGTGGGCCGATGACCCGAGGGTTTTTCACGCAGCCGACAAGTCCGCGTGGAAGTGGACGGCGATGATCGCGCAACCGGAGTTCATCACGCGGGCGGAGGTGAACGCGGCAATTGCAGAAGTGCGGAAGAAGAAAAACCCGGCGGCGCTGGACCGGGCGCGCTTCGAGACGCTCACCGAAGGCGCTGCCGCGCAGATTCTGTACGTGGGTCCGTTCTCAGCCGAGGGGCCAACCATCCAGCGAATGCACGATTTTATCCACGCGGCCGGAAAAGAACTCCGTGGCAAGCATCACGAGATTTATTTGAGCGATCCGCGTCGCACCGCGCCGGAAAAGCTGAAAACGATCCTGCGCCAGCCGATGGGATAGGGAGAGCTTCCCCGGCCTCAGTCCGCGAACGCTTACTCCCGCGCTTAGGCCGGCTCGATCAGCTTCACCGGGTAGTAGGCGTTGCGGACGTACTGCTTCACCATGCGGTTGGTGTTGAAGAAGGAGCCGTTGAAGGCCAGTGTGTTGCGCATCAGACGGGCCCACTTCTCCGGCGCCTCCAGAAAGAGCGGCACAATCGCTGTTTCGAGTTTATGGTAGAGCGAGTCGGCCTCGGCGGCGTCATCGGCGCCGTCTTCGATGGCCCAGCCGGTGAATCCCTCGATGCAGCCCTCGATCCACCAGCCGTCTAAAATGGACAGGCTGGGCACGCCATTCATCGCGGCCTTCATGCCGCTGGTGCCCGAAGCTTCGTAGGGACGGCGCGGCGTATTCACCCACACATCCACGCCCGCCGTGAGCAATTCGCCCAGCTTCCAGTCGTAGTTTTCCAGGTAAGCAACATGCAGCACGTCGTTGGAGAGCCGGGCGGCATCCGCCACAACCTGCTGAATAAGAGACTTGCCGGGATCATCCTGGGGATGCGCCTTGCCGGCAAAAATAATCTGCAAGCCGCCGGCCCTGGTAGCAATCTCCAGCAGGCGTCCGGGATCGGTAAACATAAGAGTAGCCCGCTTGTAGGTGGCGGCGCGCCGGGCAAAGCCGAGGGTGAGCACCTTGGGATTGAAGACCAGAGTGGTGCGCCTGGCCACCTCGGCCAGCAGCGCTTCCTTGTTGCTGGCATGTGCCGAGAGAATCTCCTGTTCCGGCACGTCGATGGCATTGCGCAGATAAAGATTGTCGCGCCGCCAAGAGGAGAAGTGCGCGTCCATCAGATTCTGGAAGGACTCGGAGACCCATGTGGGCGCGTGAACGCCGTTGGTGATCGAGTCGAGCGCAAACTCCGGGAACATCGCGCGGGAGACACTTGCGTGTTGCATGGCCACGCCGTTGGCATAGCGCGAGAAGCGCAACGCCAGCAGCGTCATGTTCAACATTTCGTCGCGAAAACAGCCCATCATTTCCAGGCGCGCCGAGCGGTCGCCACCCAGAATGCGAATAGACTGCTCGGCGCTGAAGCGGTCGTGCCCGGCCGGAACCGGGGTGTGCGTGGTGAAGACACACCTCTTCCGCACCTGCTCGATGTCGGCTTCGGTGGCCGCGCCCAGCGGTCCTCCGCCCAACTGGCGCTCCAGCAGCGCCAGCGTCAGCAGTGCCGCGTGGCCCTCGTTCATGTGGTAGACGTTTACCTGATAGCCCAGCGCGTGCGCCATGCGCACTCCGCCCATGCCCAGCACTATCTCCTGCTGCAATCGGTAGTTGGTGTCGCCGCCATAGAGGTGATCGGTGAGGCCGCGATCCCAGCCCGTGTTTCCGTCCAGGTCTGTATCCAGCAGGTAGATGGGCACCACATGCCCATAGCGGCCCGTCATGTCATAGCGCCAGCAGCGCACCGTCACTATGCGGTCTTCGATGGAAACTGTGACCCGCGCCTTCTCCTCAGCGCAGAAATCGGCTGGATTCCACGGTTGAACGTCCTCGCTCTGCTTGCCGTTTTTGTCCAGAAACTGCTTGAAGTAGCCCTTGCGATGCACCAGTGAGAAGGCCACCAGGGGAACGCCCAGGTCGGCCATGGAGCGCAGCGTATCCCCGGCAAGAACGCCCAGGCCGCCGGAGTAGGTGGGCATGGCGGGGTTGATCGCGATTTCCATCGAGAAGTACGCTACCAGGCCGGAGTTGGGGAAGGTTTCGTATGAAAACGGTTCGGATAAAATCGGTTGCACGGTTTTCGTTTCTCCACGGCGCTCCAAACAGGAGAAGCGACGCATTAGCTATAGAGAATACTGCGCCACGGACCGGAGACGAAAAACCTCACCCGGCCGTTATCGAGGCAAACTCCTATTGATTCTAACAAGGAAGGCTTGTGAGAATCGCTGAATTACTGAATTCGGCAGTGTCCTATTGAACGAGTTGACCATCGGGGGATAAAGCTACGAATTTTGGCCGCATTTGGCACAACTCAAGTTGGCCTCTGACATTTCCGGCGGCTCCAGGCGATCATCCGTCAACTGCGATTACCTCCCATCACCTCCGCGCAGCCCTCGGCCAGCCGCTCCCAGATGCGGTCTAGCCACGCTTCATGTTCGGGCTTCATCAACACCGAGCGCAAGCAAGTCACCAGCCTGGCGCCATTTGCCGCGCTACCTTGCGGTTCAAACTTGATCGCGGGCTCAAACCATGCGGACGGCAATTGCACCAGCGCCAGATGCAAATCCCGCGCGGCGCAGGCGGAGAAAATCTGTTGCGCCAGATCGGAAGCCCGTTCTGTCGTCTCGGCGTTCACCTTCCACACCACAATATCGAGTTCCGGCGCTCCGGCTGGAAGCGGCTGGAAGCGTCCAGCCTTATCCTGACGCAGCCGCCGGTCCAGTTCGAGGGCCGCCGCCCTGCTTCTGGCCAGCCCTCGGGCAAACTCGCCCCCCGGCACAAGCGGCAAAAGCTGCTGCGTGGCCCACAAAGCCACTGCCGAGGCTCCGGCCCGCGAACACTCCAGGCTGATCTCGCCCAGGTGCAATTGTTTAGAGGTGAAGTAGGTGTAGGGAGAATCGTGCTTGTAGAAACGCCCCACCGATGGGTCGTGGAAGAGTACGCAACCGCATCCGTAGGGCTGCAGGCCGTGCTTGTGCGGGTCAATCACGATGGAGTCGGCCTGGCTGATGGCCTCGAAGGCCCGCTGGGCCGGCTTATCTAAATTCTCGGGAATCAGTCGGAAGTAGCCGCCATAGGCAGCGTCCACATGAACGCGAAAGCCGTATCGCTTGCGCAGCGCCAGAATCCCGTCCAGCGGGTCCACCGCGCCCAGCGCCGTCGAGCCCAGCGTCACTACCACCGTGCCCACATCGCCTTTGCGCAGTTCGACTTCCAAGGCATCCAGGCTCATCCGTCCACGGTGGTCGGCGGCAATCGACGCATACTCCAGCTTCAGCACGGCGGAGATGCGCTGGTGCGTATAGTGCGCCTGCTCGGAGCCCACAATCCGTTTGCCCGGCGCTAATTGTCCGGCTACCCACAACGACTCCAGGTTGGCCATTGTTCCGCTGGAGGTCAAATGGCCCAGAAATTCCGTCCAGCCGAAGATTCCGGCAATTCCCTGGACGGCCTCAATCTCCAACTCCGAGCTGGCCCGGCCACCGTCGCGCGCATGGTTGTTGGGATTGATCGTCATGGCCAGAGCATAGGCGGCCCTCGCCACAGGGTGCGGCGGCTTGAGCATCTGCCCGGCATAAAGCGGATGAAAAAAGGGGAAGTTATCGCCCATCCGGCGCGCCACATCCTCCAGAACTCGTTCCATTGCCGCCGGGTCTGCCTTGGACTCGAAGGCGGGCAAATCTGAGAACTGCTTTTCCAGCTCTCCAGCAGCGCGGGACAACAGGTTGGGAAAGGGATCGAGGGTCATGGTAACCTTTCTCGGTAACACAACAAGAGTACGACGTTAAGGCGTTCTGATTCAATAAGTTCCAAAATTAAGATCAGGAAAAGTGTAGCTAAATGATACACTTTTCGCACTTCTTTGTGGAAAGGGATGCTACACTGCTTTCAGCGTTAGACCGAAGCGGGCGTGAGCAGCACTCGCCCTACCAGCAAGATTCTGCCAGTGGTCGCTCCGATTCATCCAGCGCAATTCAAATCAGGAAATACGATCAAAATGGAACAAGGTACAGTGAAGTGGTTCAATGACGCGAAGGGTTTCGGCTTCATTTCGC
>PMGP01000092.1 GCA_003156235.1 Acidobacteriaceae bacterium | reverse complement strand
TGCGCCATTGCCGCCAGTGCCGTGCGGATGCTGTGGGCTTGCTGGGCGAGGATCGCAGCAATGAATTCACAACGAAAAAGGTCATGGAGATGGACGTTCACTACGACCTGGAGATCCGGCAAGCGTATCAGGAGGATGTAGAGACGCAACGCGCAGCTGTGGTTGCGGCTAGAAATAAAGAGATGAAGACGCTCGCAGGCACAAATAGCGATATCTCCATTCTGATCGCTGTTGCAAGCAAGGGAGGAGGACGCATCAACCAGCACTTCGGTCACGCCAAAGAGTTTCAGGTTTATGAGGTGAGCACTACAGGAGTGAAGTTTGTAGGTCATCGCAGGGTGGATAACTACTGTCAGGGAGGCTTCGGAGAAGAGGACAACCTGGAAACCGTGGTTCGTGCCATCAACGACTGCACTGCTGTATTTATTTCCAGGATTGGCAACTGCCCAAGCGAGGGGCTGCTAAAAGCCGGCATTGAGCCGGTGGATCGTTTTGCACTGGAATACATCGAGCAGTCTGCACTGACGTATTTCAGAGAGTATCTGGAGCGAGTGCGAAGCGGAGATCTCGAGCATAAACAGCGTGGCGACGCTGATATACGACAAGGTGCACTGATTGCAACTTAATTAACGAGGACATACTTGATTTGCGGCGGTGTAGATGAACGAGACAGAGCAAATAACAATGGAATTGACGCCGGCGGCAGAGAAGTTCATTCGTCGCATGAAGCGGTGCGCGAGTGATGTTAACTCGGGCTTCAGGCTCAAGGTCCGGCCAAGCGGTTGCTCCGGTATTGCCGTCGAGTTTGATCTTGCCGCAAATCCAGAAGTGAACGAGGTCGTTTGGAAGCATTCGGAATTGCGCATCTTTCTCGACAGTGCGAGCTGTCTATTACTGAATGGAGCGATAGTGGATTTTATTGACAGCCGTTCGCTCACAGGATTTGCTATTACAACACCGGGGGGAACCGCACAAGCATGTGCACCGGCCTCGACGCTGGTACCGGTGGATGCACTCGTCAAGTGCTGAGACATTAGAGAGGAGGGATGCATGTTGCTGCGCAAACCAGAGAAAGCGTTGGACTGGCAGGGGCGCGAGGTGTGCTGTACTGGCTGCGTTCACCGCGAACTGATTCACGAAGACCGCTGCCGGCAGAAGCACGTTTGCGTTCAGGATCGTTCTCCTTCGCGCATCGAGGAGTTCTTCAAGACCAACCCTGTCCTGGCCAACGAATTTCTTTCCCATCCCTACTTTGAGGTGCGTGTGGCCGCGGCTAAATATGCCGATGTTTTCCGGCTGACCGCCTTGCTCAACGATGATGATGAATCAGTACGCTGGAATGCGGCCTTGCGGCTTCCTCGCCGCTTTCTGTTGCGGCTGCGCGACGATCCGCATCGCGAGGTGCGGATTCGCATTGCCTCTCATCTTGAGGGCGAAGAACTGATGCCAATGATGTCAGACCCAGACTACTTTGTGCGCCAGATTGTTGCGCAGCGCATTGGAGTGCCGCAACTGAAATTCATGATCGACGATCCCGACCCTGAAGTGCGCCGAGCAGTTGCGCAGCGAATCTCTGGAGAGTGGCTGTTGGTGTTAGTGGATGATTCCGACCCGGCGGTTTGTCTTGCGGTGGCCGAACGGCTGACTCCTACGCAGTTATTACCTCTGCGCTTCCATCCCGACATTCGCGTTCGTTACGAGGCAGCCGGACGGGTTCCTGTCAGCGCCCTCGATGTTATGCGCAAGGATGCAGACCCACTGGTTCGCGAGCGCGTTGAGGAGAGACTGGTCGAAGCTCGGAATCTGCTCGAAGGCACCCATACTGTTGTTCAGATGAAATTGTCAAACCATGAAGAAAGGAGGCGCTAATATGTCTAAGATCGTACGCGATGGCTGGGTTGTGGAGTTGGATGGACCTCCTCAGTATGCGCACGGACAAAAGGTCCGATCTAGATTTATGGTACGCAACGATGGCACATTTCCAGGAAAGGATGTTGGCGATATCCTCGTAAAAAAAGGCGAGGAAGGATATGTTATCTCAATCGGAACTTTTCTTCAGCAATACTACATCTACGGTGTCGAGTTTCTTGAGAGTGGTTTCCGCGTGGGCATGAAGCGAAAAGAGCTGGAGTCCGCAGAACTACTTATTGACGGAGGGAGAGCATGATGGAAGCGAGTGCATCGCGCTATGAATGGGGTCAGCGAGTCCGGGCGGCCGCGAACCTTTTCAACGACGGCTCATATCCGGAAAAGCCATCAGAGGCCCTGTTGGTTCAAAACGGCGAAGCAGGAGACGTTGTGCAAGTTGGCCGTCATACCGGCTCAGGATCAGTTGTCTATATGGTTGAGTTCGCGCTCAATCGAGTTGTGGGATGCTTCGAGCACGAACTGGCGCCAGCACAGTCGAATGGAGGAGCGCAATGAAGGTCATGATCCGCAGGAATCACTCTGGCGTGCTTTCAGCATATGTTGCCAAAAAGGACCTGGAAGAACCAATTGTGGAAACTGAAAAACCGGAGATGTGGGGCGGTCTGGTTACACTCGCCAATGGATGGCGGCTGGAGTTGCCAGCAATGGATGCCTCGACAACATTGCCGATCACGGTAGAAGCGCGAAAACTCTTGGAAGATGAGGTGCCGGCTTGAATGCCTCTCCGCTGGATTCGATTGCACAAGCATTCGCCGGCGGCAATGTGATTCCTTTTCTTGGACCGGGAGTGTTGTCTTTTGACAGTGCAGGGAGCCAATTACCTGGTTCGCATAAGGCTCTTGTGGGGCATTTGACATCGAAGAGCAGTGTGCCCCACAAAGTCAAAAACAATCTGGGCGCCGCGGCGCAGTTTATTGAAAACTTCAAGCATCGCAGTACAGTGACCAACGCAATGACTGAGGCATTCAGTGCGGACGCGCAGCCCACCTCTCTGCACAGATTGTTGATGAGCTTGCCCGCGCTGCCATTGGTTGTTCATGCCTGGTACGACGATCTTCCGCAAAAGGCGCTGCGCTTGCGCTCCAGCTGGGGCATGGCGCAGGGTGTAAGCCAGTCGGAGCACTCTGGCAATTGGATCCACTATTTTGACTCGGATGGTACATACGCTGGAGTTGAAGCTGACGGAAGTTACGTTGACTGGAAGACTCTGCTCTACCAGCCTCTCGGCTCGGTATGGCCCGCTCACAATTATCTTGTTTCCGACTCCGACTTTGTTGAAGTATTGACAGAGATTGATATACAGACCCCGATTCCAGATTCTGTGCAAGAGATGCGGAAGGGGAGAAGTTTTCTCTTCCTTGGCTGCAGATTTTCAACGCAACTGGAGCGACTCTTTGCTCACCAGATCATCAAGCGCTCATCCGAGAAGCATTGGGCCATCCTGCCGGAGGATCCTACGCCCAATGAAGGGCGCTTTCTCGAGAAGCACAACATTGAGCGAATTTCGATGAGCCTGGGTGAATTCGTCACTGAACTGTCGAAGAAACGGCATTTCGAGTGAAGGCATTCGTCGCTGATCCGTCGCATCCACTACATAGAAACTCTCGATTGTCGCATTCGGCACAGGGAAACTATGAGAGGTAAGGAGCTGAGCATAAACGACTTAATAAACTATTTAGTTTGGCACGTGGATTGCACATAGATAAGCGTACACCGGAGCACAAGGATGCATATCGACATTTAGCATTCCTGATCCGGCAGTCATCTGGTTGCTGCTTTGCTGTATGCAGATGAAGACGCAGATGAAAGATTTTAAGCATTAGGAACGAATCACAGAACCGAGGAGGGTACGATGGCTAAACTGCGGCAGATTGCATTCTACGGCAAAGGCGGAATTGGAAAGTCCACCACATCGCAAAACACATTGGCGGCGCTGGCAGAGATGGGGCAGAAGATTCTCATCGTAGGCTGCGATCCGAAGGCAGACTCAACGCGCCTCATCCTGCACGCAAAGGCCCAGAACAGCATTCTTAGCTTGGCAGCGGAGAAGGGCACGATCGAGGACATCGAGCTCGAAGAGGTCATGAAGTACGGATACCAGAAGATTCGCTGCGTTGAATCCGGCGGCCCGGAACCGGGAGTAGGATGTGCCGGCCGCGGCGTGATTACGGCCATTAACTTTCTCGAAGAGAACGGCGCATACGAGAACCTTGACTACGTCTCGTACGACGTGCTCGGTGACGTTGTTTGCGGCGGCTTCGCGATGCCTATTCGCGAGAACAAGGCGCAGGAGATCTACATCGTCATGTCCGGCGAGATGATGGCCATGTACGCGGCCAATAACATCTCCAAAGGCATTTTGAAATACGCCAACTCGGGCGGTGTACGTCTGGGCGGACTGATCTGCAACGAGCGCCAGACCGACAAGGAACTGGAACTGGCCGAGAACATGGCCAAAAAGCTCGGCAGCAAACTGATCTACTTTGTTCCCCGCGACAATGTTGTGCAGCACGCCGAGCTTCGCCGCATGACGGTGATCGAGTATGCGCCCGACTCAGAACAGGCCCAGCACTATCGCAACCTTGCGGAGAGGATACACAACAATGCTGGCAACGGCACGATTCCTACGCCCATCACCATGGATGAACTTGAAGACATGCTGATGGAACACGGCATCATCAAGAACGTCGACGAGTCGCTGATCGGCAAGAAAGCCACCGAAGTCGCGGCGTAAGATTCTCTTCCTCCACGGGCGCCATCATCGCAATGCGAATGGCGCCCGTTTCAACAAATACACCCAAGTGAGGTTCATCATGAGCGATAACGCCGGCGTTGAAGAGATCAAAGAACGCAACAAACAGATGATCAGCGAGGTTCTCACGGCCTATCCGGAGAAGACAGCGAAGAAGCGCGCCAAGCATCTTGGAACCTTTGAAGAGGGCAAGAGCGACTGCGGAGTCAAGTCCAATCTCAAGACCATTCCGGGNNCCGGTTGGTTGCGGACAATACTCATGGGCTGCGCGGCGCAATTACTTCATAGGCACCACGGGTGTGGATGCCTTCGGCACAATGCAATTCACTTCGGATTTTCAGGAGAATGACATCGTCTTTGGCGGCGATAAGAAGCTGGCCAGGGTTATCGATGAGATTCAGACTCTTTTCCCGCTGAACAAGGGCATCTCAATCCAGTCGGAGTGCCCGGTTGGCCTGATCGGCGACGATATTGAGGGCGTAAGCAAAGCCAAGGCGAAGCAGTACGCAAAGACCATCGTCCCGGTTCGCTGTGAAGGATTCCGAGGTATCTCGCAATCGCTTGGACACCACATTGCCAACGATTCGATTCGTGACTATGTCTTCGACAAGCTGGGAGATAAACCGGCGCGATTTGAAAGCACGCCCTACGACGTGACGATCATCGGCGACTATAACATTGGCGGCGATGCCTGGTCTTCGCGCATTCTGCTCGAAGAGATGGGCCTGCGCGTCATCGCCCAGTGGTCAGGTGATGGAACGCTGGCCGAGCTCGAGTCTACGCCTCACGCCAAGCTCAATCTCATCCACTGCTACCGCTCAATGAACTACATCTCCCGCCATATGGAAGAGAAGTACGGGATACCGTGGTTCGAATACAACTTCTTTGGGCCAACCAAGATCGCTTCATCGCTGCGCGCCATCGCGGAACACTTCGACGACAAGATCAAGGAAGGCGCAGAGCGCGTCATTGCCAAGTATCAGGCACTGACGGACGCCATTGTCGCGAAATACCGCCCGCGCCTGGAAGGCAAGAAGGTGATGCTCTTTGTCGGAGGCCTCCGCCCGCGCCACGTCATCGGCGCCTATGAGGATCTGGGCATGGAGATCGTCGGCACCGGATATGAATTTGGCCACAACGACGATTACCAGCGCACCACGCACTATGTGAAGGATGGGACGCTGATCTACGACGATGTTACCAGCTTCGAATTCGAGAAGTTTGTAGAGAGAGTGAAGCCCGATCTGGTCGGCTCCGGCATCAAGGAGAAGTACATCTTCCAGAAGATGGGCGTTCCCTTCCGGCAGATGCATTCCTGGGACTACTCGGGTCCATACCATGGCTATGACGGATTTGCCATCTTCGCCCGCGATATGGACATGGCCATCAATGCGCCCGTATGGCGGATGACCAAGGCCCCCTTCTAAACCAAGCGGAATCCTGAGAGGAGAAAAGCCATCATGAGTCAAAATGCAGAGAAGGTGATCGACCACTTTGAGTTGTTCCGCGGACCCGAATACACCGAGATGCTCGCGAACAAGAAGTGCATGTTCGAAGATCCCGTCCCGGCGGAAGAGCTTGCACGCGTGAGTGAGTGGACCAAGAGTGTGGAGTATCGTGAGAAGAACTTCGCTCGTGGATCGCTGACGATTAATCCCGCAAAGGCCTGCCAGCCGCTGGGCGCGGTCTTTGCCGCGCTTGGATTTGAGGGGACGCTTCCCTTTGTTCATGGTTCTCAAGGTTGTGTCGCGTATTATCGCAGTCATTTTTCGCGCCACTTCAAGGAGCCGACCGCGGCTGTTTCATCGTCTATGACTGAGGATGCTGCTGTTCTCGGCGGTCTTGCTAATATGATCGATGGCCTTGCCAACGCGTACAGTTTGTATCGGCCGAAGATGATTGCCGTATCGACTACCTGCATGGCCGAAGTGATTGGCGACGATCTGAACGGGTTCATCAAGAACGCGAAGGAAAAAGGATCCGTGCCAATGGAGTTCGATGTGCCATTCGCGCACACACCGGCATTCGTTGGCAGCCATGTGACCGGTTACGACAACGCCCTCAAGGGAATCATTGAGCACTTCTGGAACGGCAAGGCCGGCACTGCGCCTAAGCTGGAACGCCAATCCAACAACAAGTTGAATTTCATTGGCGGCTTTGACGGCTACACCGTTGGCAACATGCGCGAGATCAAACGTCTCTTCGACCTGATGGGCGTTGAGTACACGATCCTCGGCGACAACAGCGACGTGTGGGACACGCCAAGCGACGGCGAGTTCCGCATGTACGATGGCGGAACGACGCTGGAGGATGCGGCTAACGCAATTCATGCCAATGCTACGATCTCCATGCAGGAGTTCTGCACGGAGAAGACGCTGGAGGTCATCGAAGCATCTGGACAAGAAACGGTTGCCTTCAATCACCCCATCGGCGTGGAAGCGACAGATCGATTTTTGATGGAGGTTGCACGCCTTACAGGCAAGACCATCACCGATTCGATCAGGAAGGAGCGCGGCAGGCTCGTAGATGCCATCGCTGATTCGAGCGCGCACATCCACGGCAAGAAGTTTGCTCTCTATGGAGACCCCGATATGACGCTCGGTCTGACGGGTTTCTTGCTTGAATTAGGAGCTGAACCGGTACACATTCTTTCCACCAATGGCGGGCAGGCCTGGCAGGAGAAAGTGGAAGCGTTGCTGGCCGCGTCGCCATTTGGCAAGGGCTGTCACGTGTATTCAGGCAAGGATCTCTGGCATATGCGTTCGCTGCTCTTCACCGAGCCGGTTGACTATTTGATCGGCAACACCTACGGAAAATATCTGGAACGCGACACCAAGACACCATTGATTCGTCTCGGCTTCCCAATCTTCGACCGTCACCACCATCATCGTTATCCGGTTTGGGGCTATCAGGGAGCACTCAATGTTCTTGTGACGATTCTCGATAGAATCTTCGATCACATGGACCAAACTACAAACGAAGTTGCGAAAACGGACTACAGCTTTGACATCATTCGTTAACGCATGGCTTCATCTTCCTTGATGCGGCGCGTAATGATTCAAACCAGGATCGCCATGCGACGCAGTTTTCCAAGGGCGTGGTAAAAACTTCTCCTGCGCACGCCTGCAGTGTAAAAAGGAGCGGCAATGGGCACTCTTGGCTCAAAGGTCCAGCAGGTATTGAACGAGCCTGGTTGCGTCACGAATCAGGCCAAGCCGAGTTTTGATCGGAAGAAGGGTTGCAATCGGATGCTCGCACCCGGCGCCGCTGCCGGCGGTTGTGCGTTCGACGGAGCCAAGATTGCACTTCAACCCATAACGGATGTTGTGCATCTGATTCATGGACCGATCAATTGCGAGGGACACTCCTGGGATGGCCGAGGCGCCAAGTCGTCGGAATCGAACCTTTATCGCACTAGCTTTACCACGGCGATGACCGAGCAAGACATCATCTTCGGCGGCGAGAAGCATCTATATAAGGCCATCAAAGAAGCTGTTAGGAAATATAATCCGCCAGCGGTCTTTGTTTACCAGACCTGTGTTCCAGCAATGATCGGCGACGATCTGGAGGCTGTTTGCAAGGCTGCAGCCAAGAAACTCGGCAAGCCTGTGATTCCGGTCAATGTGCCTGGATTTGTGGGATCGAAAAACCTGGGAAACAAGCTCGCCGGCGAGGCCCTTCTCGACTATGTGATCGGAACGGAAGAACCGGTGGAAATGACTCCATACGACATCAACATCATTGGTGAATACAACCTTTCCGGTGAGCTTTGGCAGGTAAAACCACTGCTCGATGAACTGGGCATTCGCATCCTTGCCTGCATCTCGGGTGACGCAAAGTATCACGAGGTGGCGCGCTCACACCGGGCACGTGCGGCGATGATGGTCTGCTCAAAGGCCATGATTAATGTGGCGCGCAAAATGGAAGAGCGTTACGGAATACCGTACTTCGAAGGCTCTTTCTACGGGATAGGAGATATGAGCGATGCTCTGTGCAGAATTGCGCAATTGCTGGTTGATCGTGGCGCTCCGGCAGAGTTGCTAGGTCGCACCGAAGCCGTCATCGAAAGAGAAGAAGCACGCGCATGGGACCGGATTGCCCCTTTCAAGGAGCGCCTTGCAGGCAAGCGGGCATTGCTCTTCACCGGGGGGGTAAAGTCCTGGTCTGTTGTAGCGGCGATGCAGGAGGCGGGCCTTACCGTTATTGGCACCAGCGTCAAGAAATCCACGCCNNGAGATGTACAAGATGCTGAAGGAAGCGCGGGGCGACATTATGCTCTCCGGTGGACGCACACAGTTTGTAGCCTTGAAAGCAAAGATGCCATGGCTCGACATCAACCAGGAACGGCATCACGCCTATGCCGGATATGAAGGCATGGTGGCGCTTGTAAGCGAAATCGACAAGGCGCTCTCGAATCCCATCTGGGAGCAAATTCGCAAGCCGGCTCCATGGGAGTNNTCAAGATGAGTCCGTCCATTGGCGCGGCGCTGGCCTTTATGGGAGTGGATAACTCGATGCCATTGCTTCACGGTTCACAGGGATGCACCTCTTTTGGGCTTGTTTTGTTCGTGCGCCATTTCCGTGAGGCAATTCCCATGCAAACGACAGCGATGAGCGAAGTCGCCACTGTTTTGGGTGGTCTCGATAATTTGGAACAGGCGCTAGTGAATATCGCTGGGCGCACCAAGCCGGCGTTAATAGGAATCTGTACAACAGGCATCTCAGAGATCAAAGGAGATGACCTGAGAGGATTCCTCAAGCTAATCCGCGCCAACCATCCAGAGCTTGATGACATCGCTCTTGTCGATGTCTCCACGCCTGATTTTCAAGGAGCTTTTCAGGATGGGTGGGCAGCCGCGGTTACGCGCATGGTCGAAGAGCTTATTGAGATTCCGCAGTTTGAGTCCAGACTATCGCGGCGCATCAATGTACTGCCCGGTTGCCACATGACACCTGGCGATATCGATGAACTTCGNNGATGGACATATTCCAACAGAGTTCACGCCGACATCGCTAGGCGGCATCTCAGTCGAACGGACTCGGAGAATGGGTTCTGCCTGCTGGACGGTTGCTATCGGTGAACAGATGCGCGGTGCTGCAATCACCCTCGAACACCATACCAGCGTTCCTTACAAGTTATTCGGTCGGCTCACCGGGCTGGCGGCCTGTGATGAATTGATGGGATTCTTGTCGGAGATCAGCGGCGTCCCCGTTCCAAAGAAGTATCGGCGTCAACGCAGCCAGTTGATCGATGCGATGCTAGACGGGCACTTCTATTTCGGTGGCAAGCGAGTCGCTATTGCCGCAGAGCCAGACTTGTTGTTCACAATGTCGCATTGGCTTCATGAAATGGGTTGCAAGATTCAGGTAGCAGTGACCACGGCAGAATCGCCTGTGCTTGAATCCATTCCAGTTGACGAGGTTTTGCTGGGTGACCTGGAGGATCTCGAAATGCGCTCTGTTGGGGCTGATTTGATTGTGACACATTCACACGGAAGGCAAGCTGCGGAGCGTCTCCAGATTCCTTTCTATCGTATTGGGATTCCTGTGTTTGATCGTCTTGGCGCCGGCCAGCAAGTAACAGTTGGCTATCGAGGAACGCGCAACCTGATCTTCGATGTAGGTAATCTATTCATGGCAAATACTCATGAACCAACGCCCGAGACATGGATTCCGAAACGTCCACAATCGAATAATCTGGTAACGCTGCAATTGTTGCAGTAAACGCTTTGTGTTTCGCGGGAGGATTATGAAAGTAGCCTTTGCAACCGAAGACGGACAACACGTTAATGCTCACTTCGGATGGGCCAGGAAGATTGCGATTTACGAAATCGCTCCGGAGAACTGCCAATTCGTCAACTGTGTTGAGTTCACAGGCAACCTGGAAGAAAACGGTAACGAAGACAAGCTTGGTCCAAAGCTTGACGCAATTCAAGACTGCGCGATTCTCTATGTTGCAGCCATCGGCGGTTCAGCGGCAGCTCGAGTGGTGGCAAAGAACGTTCACCCGATCAAGGTTGCTGAAACCCAGACGTTAGAAGATTT
>PMGP01000308.1 GCA_003156235.1 Acidobacteriaceae bacterium | reverse complement strand
GACCTGCACGTTGTACTTGCCCGCCGGCTTGAAGCGCAGCATGGAGTAGTAACTAGCCACGTTGCGGACTTCCAACTCAGTAATGCCGATGCGCGAGGCCACTTCGCTGATCACCGCATCCGATAAGTAGCCAACCTCATCCTGCGCGTAAAGCAGCATAGGAACCAGCGCAGAGCGGCGCAGCGGGTACTTGAGGACCATCGCGTCAAAGCGCGCCTCCAGCTTGGGAGAGAACACCGTCATCGTCTCATCGCCCATTGCACCTACTCCCAAGGTCATGTTACAGCCAAGTTAGATTCAATTGAATTTGCCAACCAGGATGCCGGCAATGATGTCTGCCGCAACTTCGTCCGGACTGAACGCGGTGGTCCGTCCTTCCGCTTCGTCGATTGTAAGAACTATGCGGCAAGTTTCCTCTTGCTTGCAGCGATACTCCCTCCGCGAAATCTCGTACCCATTCGGAGGACCGCTGATGACCGCGGTGATTCGGCATCCTCCTTTCATAATCCCACGTCCAACTCTGCACAGCGAGTCTGTCCCGTAGGTTAGAAAGATCTCCCCATCAAAGCTCGGCAGATGAATCCGGTCAAAGGTGGGTGCCTTCTTCTTGCGCAACTCCAAATTGGCCTTTTTCATCTCGTCCGCAAGATGCGCTTTCACGCCCTCAAAAAAGGTACAAGAGGCCGCTCGCAGCTCCTTATGCTTTTCGACGGCCGTTCTGTCTTCAATCGTTTTCAGCTTTGCTATATCCGCAAGCTTTGCATAGTCGGTCATGAATTCCCCCTCACCTGTCGATCTCCCCCAGCACAATGTCGATGGAACCCACAACGGCGATCACGTCGGCCAGCATTCGGCCCTTGCACATGGTCTCGATGGCCTGCAATGTCGCGAAGGACGGATTGCGGAAATGAACGCGATAGGGCTTGGCCGTGCCGTCGGAGACGATGTAGTAGCCCATCTGCCCGCGCGGCGATTCAATTCCCTGATAGACCTCGCCGGCCGGCACCGCGAATCCTTCCGTGACGATCTTGAAGTGATGGATCAGCGCCTCCATCTGCGTCTTCATTTTTTCGCGGTCGGGCAGCACGATCTTCGGCGCGTCGGCTTTGATCAGCCCCTCGGGCATTCCGTCCAGCGCCTGCTGAATCATCTTCACGCTCTCGCGCATTTCGATGAGCCGAATCAGATAGCGCGCCCAGCAATCGCCCTCGGTTGCAATGGGCACTTTGAACTGAAATTTTTCATAGCCGGAGTAGGGCATATCGCGGCGCAAATCAAAATCCACACCCGACCCGCGCATATTCGGCCCCGTCACGCCCAGCGCGATGGCGTCGGCGGCGGAGAGAATGCCCACACCCTTCAAGCGATTGCGGAAGATCGGATTTCCTGTGAGCAGGTTCGAATACTCGTCGATCTTTTCCGGAAAAGTCCGGATAAATCCCTGCACGCGGTCGAAGAAGTCCAGCGGCGGCTCCATCGCCAGGCCGCCGATGCGGATGTAGCTGGTCATCATCCGCTGGCCTGACAAGCCCTCGAAGATGCGCAGAATCTCCTCGCGCTCGCGGAAGGTGTAAAGGAAAACGGTCAGCGCGCCAATGTCCATGGCGTGCGTGCCCAGCCAGATCAGATGCGAATTCAGGCGGGTCAGCTCAGCCAGGAGCACACGCAGCCACTGCGCCTTCTCCGGAATCTCAAGGCCCAGCAGCTTTTCCACGGCCAGGCAATAGCAGAGGTTGTTGGCCATGGGGCTCAGGTAGTCCAGCCGGTCGGTGAGCGGGACAATCTGGTGATAAAACTTGGCCTCGCAGGTCTTCTCGATGCCGGTGTGCAGGTAGCCGATCTCCGGCTGGAGGCGGACGACGATCTCGCCGTCGATCTCCACCACCAGGCGCAGAACGCCGTGCATGGCGGGGTGCTGAGGGCCCATATTCAGAATCATGTGCTGGTCATGAGAGCCCGTGGCCGCCGGTGCTTCGAGGATGGTGTTTGCCGGATTCATCAGCGGTACCCCTCCACCGGATAGTCCTTGCGCAGCGGATGGCCTTGCCACTCGTCGGGCATCATAATGCGGCGCAGGTCGGGATGTCCTTCAAAGCGAATGCCGAAGAGATCGAAGACCTCGCGCTCGTAAAAATTGGCTGAAGGCCAGACAGATGTGATCGATTCGACCGACGGCGCCTCGCCATCCACCAGTACCCTCAGCCGGATGCGCTCCTTATATGGATGCGAAACGATGTGGTAGCTCAACTGGAAGCGCGGCGAGGAAGGGAACCAGTCCACCGCGGTCACGTCTTCGAAGAAGTTGTAGCCGGCAGCCTGCACCGTGGCCGCCGCAGAGCGAATCTTGTCGGAGGCAATGGTCAGCGTCAGCTCGCCATGGTCAAACTTGGCGTCCTCCAAAGCCTCGGGCTTCCAGGCCAGGATAGCCCTCACCGCAGGATGTTCGGGGAGCCCTTCAAGAACGGCGGCTTTGCCAATCAGATTGTCTTTCACGGAAGCGCTCATCCTACAGGTCCGCCTTGTCCTGGCTCCAGTTCAGTATGCCCTTGCGCACAATGTAGTAGAGCCCCACGGCCACAAAGCCCAGGTAGACCAGCATCTCCCAGAAGCCGAAGAACTTGCTGCACCCGGTCAGCGCCGGCAGTTTGCGGTAGACCACCGCCCAGGGCATCATGAAAACCGCTTCCACGTCGAACAGGATGAACAGCATGGCCACCATATAGAAGCGCACGCTGAAGCGCTGCCGGGCATCGCCCACGGCCACAATCCCGCATTCGTAGGCGGCCAGCTTGACTGGCGTATTACGGTGCCGCCCGACGAACCACGAGGCCACCACCATCACCGCGCCAAGTCCAAACGCTGCAAGTATTTGCAGAAAAAGCGAAAGATATTGCCAATGGTAGGGGATCATCGCCGCCCAGTCCAGTAAATTGCACCCGCTCAGCGAAGCCAAAACCGCTTGGCAGCAATAGGATGCTGGATTGAGATTAGGTTTTCAGCCTCGTTCCGTCAAGGCAGGCCAGAAACCGGCGAAGAGCCACGCGCACCGGCCGCATGGCACGATGAGGCAAATCGACCCCTCCACACTCCACGAGAGGCCTTTTGCAGATAATTTCATGGTTTTATGAGACGCTGGTTCTGAATTTCCCTGTATCCAGTCTTGCCGGATCGGTTGCGGCCAGACTATTCGCTACAAGGCAGGGCTGATGCTCCATGATTCCGCGCGGCTTCATCCATGCTCCATTCTTCAACTCAGAGGTGGAGTTGGGGGTGAGCGACGGGAACTCAAGTGACCTTGGTTACTCCAAGTCCAAAATAGGCAAGCGATCATGAATTGTTCGCTCGTGGGAAACAGTACGTTCGTCATCTGAACAATCGGTGAGTCCCGCCGAAGAACAGTGTGAGGATAAAACCATGGCAGCTACCACGATTATCGGTTTCTCCATCCCGGCCTCCGCACCGGCGGTACACATCGCCCACGAACGCTCCAACCGCCGCATCACTCCGCAGGCCGGGCGCGCACTGGAACACCTCGCCCATGCCATCGAATACCTTACCGACGAGTTCGTGCACACGGACCTCACGTATTCCGCCAAGAGCGAGCAGTTGCAGGCGGTGAAGTTGCTTATGGCGCTCAACCGTCAGGTCTATTTCGAGTGCCCCGAGGTGCCGAGCTTCAGCGAGCGGTGCCGGGCGCTGGTGTACCTTCTCGCGGCGTAGTCCTACACATCAGAGTTGTTCCAGCCGCGCCAGAGTTATGCCCGAAAACAAATGAAAATTTATCTCGCCACGCGCCCCATGCGATAAACTTGGGGCCAGTATGCAGAGCACATTCTGGAAGCAGGGAACCTGGAAGTTGTGGGCCGCGGCCGTTCTCTCCGCCGGCATGCTGGAGTTGCCCTTTCCGCTGGCCGGGCCGATGCCCATCTGGCGGTCGGTCTTCGCCTGGTTTGGCCTCGTCCCGCTGCTGTGGGCGCTTCTGTCGCCGGCCTGCCCCTCGCAAACCGAACAAGCCACGCCCCGCCCCCTGCGCCGCGGCTTCCTCATCGGCTATCTCTGCGGCGTGCTGTGGTACATGGGCAACTGCTACTGGGTTCGCGACACCATGCTGCGCTACGGCGATATGCCGCCCATGGCACCGACACTGCTGCTCATCGGCTACAGCATGGTTCTGGGGCTTTACTTCGGCCTCTTCGGCTGGGGAGTCGCGCTTGTCCGCCGAGCCACAAGCAGCACGCGACTGGCGTTGGCCTTCGCTCCGGTTCTCTGGGCCGCGCTGGAGTTGGCCGCATCCCGCATCACCTCCGTACCCTGGGACCAGTTGGGCTACTCTCAAGTGGATAACGCGCTGGTCAATCAGCTTGCCCCCTGGACCGGCGTCTATGGAATCAGCTTTGTGTTGGTAGGCGTCAATGCGCTTCTGACAGGCGGGCTGCTGCTGGAGTCTCGCCCGCATATCGGGCACAGGGACCGGATAATTTTACGTGCGATTGGCGTGCTGCTTATGATGGCGGGTGCGGCCGGGGTTTCGATCCCGCCGCCCCAGCCCGCCCCCACCGCCTCCGCAGTCCTCATCCAGCCCAATCTCGACGTGGCCGGCGAGAATCTCTGGTCGCGCCCCGGCGAGTGGGAGCAGCACATCGCCGAGTTCAAGCGGCTGGCCGGCTTGCAATGTAAGACTTATATCGCCGGAATTCCGCAAACCAACGCGTCCACCGACGAAATCATCTGCCCGCCCTACCCCACGCATCCTGATCTGGTGGTTTGGCCGGAGTCTCCCGCCCCCTTCATCGAGGGTGACGCACGTTTTCAGCAGGCGCTGCGCTCCATCTCCCATGACGTGCAATCCCCGCTGGTGGTGGGCAACATCGGCATGGATTTCTCCGCGGAGGATCGCTCCTGGCGCACTTACAACTCCGCTCTGGTCGTCTCCGCTGACGGCGCGCGCGTCGGCCGCTACGACAAAATCCATCTGGTCCCCTTCGGCGAGTACATCCCCTTCAAGAATCTGCTCTTCTTTGCCCACAAGCTCACTGGCCAAGTCTCCAACTTCACGCGCGGCGACGAGCGCAAGGTCTTCATTCTGCCCAGCAGCAACGGAGAGCGACACCGCTATGGCGTCTTCATCTGCTATGAGTCGGTCTTTGCCGACGAGGTGCGCCACTTCGCTCAACTGGGCGCCGAGGTGCTGGTCAACATCAGCGACGACGGCTGGTACGGCGACACCAGCGCCCCCTGGCAGCACTTGAACATGGCGCGCATGAGGGCCATAGAAAACCGCCGCTGGATTCTGCGCGACACCAACAACGGCATCACCGCGGTCATTGACCCCTATGGCCGCGTCCGCCAGTCCATTCCCCGCCACCAGACGGACGCTCTGCCCGCCGGCTACGCCTTCCGCAGCGATGTCACCTTCTACACCGCTCACGGCGACATCTTCGGATGGCTCTGTGTACTGCTGAGTTCTATCGTGATTGCCTGGTCGGGAAGAAAGCTGCTGCGTTAGAGGGTGGCCATGTGGAGCAATGGTTTTGAAAGGGCACGGCTTTAGCCGTGCCGCATGACGAAGCCATCCTTGCACCGGCTTTAGCCGCCGAGGGATGTTTTTGCGCTTTAGAACCTTCCCTCAGGGGCTAAAAGCCCAGGATTTTTCTTGCGGATGTACGACACGACTGAAGTCGTGCCCTTTCAAAACTCATTTATCTTGCAGCCGAAATCATCGGCGGCGGCGTCAATGCCTTCTCCCGCTACGAGAACGGCAAGACCAAGCCGCCTTTGGCCCTGGTCAAGCTGCTCAAAGTGCTGGACCGTCACCCCGATCTGCTTGAAGAGGTCAAGGTGGCGTAAGCAGCGCAAGGGTGGCGGGGACACAGTGGAACCACACTAGGTCTAGAATCCGGACATGGGGCACCCGCCCACGGCATCCTCATTACGGTAAATCACCCAGCATTCGGTTAATGCTCTCAATGATTGTTTTGACCCGATGTACGTTCAACTCCACAAAAAGGGCATACTTTAGCGTAACTTCTGATGCGCTCACAGCATCGAGGACACGACACTCGCCCGTCTGTTTCCAGGTTTGTTTCAATAGGGAGAGCTGACAGATAGAGGATTGCCATCAGTGGGGAACAAATCAGCGAGATAAAGAACCATGCGCGCGGGGATCGGTTCCGTTGCCCGGCGACCGCACTCACACCTATTGAAAGTCCAATCAAAAACAAAACCAAAAAAATCAAGTAAAAAGACAATTGAACTTCCATTGCTATTTCCTCCCCTTTTTGGCAGGTTACCGTCTTTGATCTTTCGGATTATCCAGCGCATCGCCAGCCCAGCGAACAAGAACCACGATACTATTCTCTCCATGAGAATGCAAAAGGCGGGTGCTAGGTACTCAGGTTCCGCTTTTCGGACCTTGGATTTAAGCATTAATCCAATCCACTCACGCCCCGGCGTAGGCCTCAACGTCCCGCTCAATCTTCTTGCTCAGTTCAAGCCGGGCCTTGGACAGGTCATGCATCTGCTGGAGGTTGAGCCAGAACTCCGGGCTGTTGCCGAAGAACTGTGCCAGTCGCAGCGCCGTGTCTGGCGTGACCGCTCGCCGGCCGTGAACGATGTCGCCAATGCGCGTGGCGGGGACGCGAATTCTCATCGCCAGCGCGTTCTGCGTGATGCCGAGAGGGAGAAGAAACTCCTCGCGCAGCATTTCGCCCGGATGCGTCGTTACTCTGTGCAACTTCCATCCCGTTGCCGGTCTTTTAATCGTCATTTTCATCCTCCAATCAGTGGTAATCGGCGATCTCCACATCGTGCGCCCCATCGTCCTTCCAGACAAAGCAGATGCGGAATTGATCGTTGATCCGTATGCTGTGCTGCCCGCTCCTGTCACCCTTCATAGCCTCCAGCCGGTTCCCCGGAGGAGTACGCAGGTCGTCCAGAGAGCTTGCCGTATCAATTTGATCCAGCTTGCGTTGGGCTACGGCCCGGATGCTTGCCCAGTGCTTGCGAGAACCCGACTCATAGAGTTCCTTTGTCCAAGCGTCTTTGAAGCTTTGAATCATCCACAATCAGTATATAACGATGCGCATTATATGTAAAGCGATATATTTGAATCCCAAGTACTTTGAAGGCATCAGAACCCGCCGCAACCGGCATAGTGATATTCTACAAGTAGTCAAGACGAAGCAGTCTCACACTTCAATCCAAAGTCAGGTCTTAAGAGCCAAGCCATGTCGTTGAACGATCTCGAATTCGCTTATGCTCCTGTGCGCGATCAAGTCCGCGACCTGCNNGAAATAGAAACCAAGCTGGCCGATCCGGCTCTCTGGTCCAATCCCAACGCCACTAAACCATTGATGCGCGACCGCAAGCGCCTGGAATCGCTGGTGGCCGACGACGAAGCTCTGCTCCGCCGCACCGCCGAGATCGAGACCTACTTCGAACTGGCAAAGGAGGGCGAGGACGTGCTCGCCGATCTGGAGCGCGAGATCAAGGCCTTGGCCGTCTTCTGCGAAGATCTCGAAGCCCGGACGATGTTGAATGGCGAGGCAGACCCGCTCAACGCCATCGTCACGGTGCATCCCGGCGCGGGCGGGACTGAAAGTCAAGATTGGGCCGAGATGCTGCTGCGCATGTACCTGCGCTGGGCCGAGCAGCAGGGCTTCAAAACCGAGATGAACGACTATCAGGACGGCGAAGAGGCGGGCATCAAGTCGGCCACATTCACCATCCTCGGCGAGTACGCCTTCGGCCAACTGGCCGGCGAGAGCGGCGTGCATCGCCTGGTGCGCATCTCGCCCTTCGACTCCGCCAAGCGCCGCCATACCAGCTTCGCCTCCGTCTACGTCTCGCCGGAGATCGACGAGACCATCCATGTTGACCTGAAAGTGGAAGACCTGCGCATCGACACCTACCGTAGTGGCGGCAAGGGCGGCCAGCACGTCAACACTACTGACTCCGCCGTGCGCATGACCCACCTGCCCACGGGCATCGTCGTTTGCTGCCAGAACGAGCGCAGTCNNTACGAACTCGACAAGAAGCGCGCCATCAGCAAGAAGCTGGAAGACTCCAAGCTGGAGATCAACTTCGGTTCGCAGATCCGCTCCTACGTCCTGCAACCCTACCGCATTGCCAAGGACCATCGCACCAAGGTCGAGGTAGGCGATGTGGACAAGGTGCTGGACGGCTACCTGGAGCCCTTCCTGCGCGGGTACCTGCTGGCCAAACGGCGCGGCACCGCGGTAGCGCCTGAGGTCGATGATGATTTAGAGGTATAGCATCTGAATCGTTCGCTACACTGAAGAGTCGAAGGATAAGGAGTCAGTCTTTGTCCACAAAGCGTAGTTTCCGAGTGATTTTCGCGTTTTTCTTTTTTCTAGCCGTGGGATTGTCCGCAAACGCGGTGTCTAAAGCCGCTGATGCGCCGCATGTGCATGTGCAGTTGGTGGTTCCGGTCTCGGGATTTACTCCCGGGGAACCAGCTGACGCCGGGCTCTATTTCAAAATCGACACTGGTTGGCACATATACTGGAAGAATTCCGGCGATGCCGGCGAGCCTCCGCACATCAGATGGACGTTGCCGGAAGGAATTACTGCCGAGCCATTGGAGTTTCCCGTCCCGAAGCGCCTGTCCCTTGGGCCTTTGATGGACTTTGGGTACGAAGATGAGGTGATGTTTCCTCTTGTGCTGAACGTGGCGCAGACGGTGAAAGCCGGTCCAGTGCTGCTTCATGCCAACGTGGATTGGTTGGTTTGCCGGGCGACCTGTATTCCAGGCAAGGCGGAGCTAGAGGTGACCCGGGGCATTGCGCCTGCCCCGGCAGAACCGATCTACCTTGTTTCAGATCGGGATTTATTCAAGCGGCTTAGTGGCCGCCTTCCCATACCACTCCCTTCAACCTCGAAGGCCATTTTCCAGCCTACAAAGGAAGGCTTTCAGCTCACTGTCGAAACTGGCCGGCGAGAGCTTTCCGCCACATTTTTTCCAGAAGACCAGGACATCCTCGACAATCCCGCCCCGCAAAAGCTCACGCCCACCGCGACAGGCCTGATTCTCGACCTCAAGAAAGACGCGAATCTTACCGCCAATCCGTCTCAGTTGAAGGGCGTTCTGGAACTCTCCGGCGGGCGCGCGTACGAGATCGTAGCGTTGCCGGGTTCGGTGCTACTTCCATGCGGAACCGGAATGATGGAAGAGGCTCGCACGAGGGATTTGATGACGCTGCTGCGGACCTCCGGCCTAGCCTTTCTCGGCGGCCTGCTGCTGAACCTCATGCCCTGCGTCTTTCCGGTGCTTTTTCTCAAGGGCCTCGCGCTGGTCAACTCCGGCAACGAGGAACGCCACAAGCTGCGCGCGCATGGCCTCGTCTATGCTGCGGGAATTCTCGTCTCCTTCTGGGCGCTCGTGGGCGTACTGCTCAGTCTGCGCGCGGCGGGAGCCACTCTCGGCTGGGGATTCCAATTCCAGTCGCCAGTCTTTTTATCGTTGATGGCCGGGCTGCTCTTCTTCCTCGGCCTTTCGCTGGCCGGACAATTCGAAATCGGCCTCACGCTGACCTCGGCGGGCGGTTCGCTCGCTCAAAAGCAAGGCTACACCGGCAGCTTCTTCACCGGCGTGCTGGCCGTGGTGGTGGCCACGCCTTGCACCGCGCCCTTCATGGGAGCGGCCATCGGCTACGCGCTTTCCCAATCCGCTTTGGTCACCTTTGCCGTCTTCACCGCTCTGGCACTCGGCCTCGCCGCACCCTACGTCGCGCTTACCCTGCAACCCGCCTGGACGCGCCTGCTGCCCAAGCCCGGTGCGTGGATGGAGGTGCTGCGGCAGGCTGTCGCCGTGCCCATCTTTATTACGGTCATCTGGCTGGCCTGGGTGCTCGCCGCAGCCTACGGAGCCGGCGTTTTGTCTGCGCTGCTGGCCAGCTTCCTGCTGCTGGCCATCGCCGGATGGTTCCTGGGCCGCTGGCCCGTCAGGCGCTGGGCCGTGACAGTTGCCGCATTGATTCTGCTGGGGGTTGTCGTTCTGGCCGTCTTCGGGCAAAGGCTGGTCGGTGAATCTACCGGAAAAACAGCCCAGCCCGGTAATGCCGATCAAAATTTAGTAGCCAACGGCTGGCAACCCTGGTCCCCCGAAGCCGTCAGCCGCTACCAAGCCCAAGGCCGTCCGGTCTTTGTGGACTTCACCGCAGCCTGGTGCCTGAGCTGCCAGGTGAACGAGCGCGTCGCTCTCAACCAGCCGCAAGTGAAGCAGGCCTTTCAATCCGCCGACGTCGCTCTGCTGCGCGCCGACTGGACCCGCCACGACGAGGCCATCACGCAAGCCCTGACCGCACTGGGCCGCAGCGGCGTTCCGGCTTATGCGCTCTACGCTCCGGGAGAAACGAGCCCACGGCTCCTGCCCGAGGTGCTGACGCCTGGAATTGTGACGGACGCGTTAAGCAAGCTGCCATAGCAGATTCGCTAATCTAATTCACGCTTTATCGCGTTTACCCGCCCGTATCCGCCGAATCTCTTCCATGCGCTGGGCCAGCAACTTTTCCCGGCCCTCCTGCGTGGGGTGGTAGTAGCTGCGGCCTTTGAGCGACTCCGGCAGGCAATCCATGTCGGCGACCTTGCCCTCTTCGTTGTGCGCGTAGCGGTAGCCCTTGCCGTAGTCGAGTTGCTTCATGAGTTTTGTGGGCGCGTTGCGCAGATGCAGCGGCACCGGCTCCTGGCGAGTCTCTTCGACCTCGCGCTGCACCGCGCCGTAGGCCGTGTAGACCGAGTTCGACTTGGGCGCGAGGCACAGATAAACCACCGCCTCGGCCAGCGCCAGATCACCCTCCGGCGAGCCGAGAAAATCAACAGCTTCCTTTGCGGAGAGCGTCAAATTCAGCGCTTCGGGCGCGGCCAAACCGATGTCCTCGATGGCCATGCGCACGATGCGGCGGGCGAGATAGAGCGGGTCCTCACCGCCGGCGAACATCCTCGCCAGCCAGTAGAGCGCGGCGTCGGGGTCGGAGTTGCGCACGCTTTTGTGCAGCGCGGAGATCAGGTTGTAGTGCTCCTCGCCGGATTTGTCGTACATCAGCACGCGCT
>PMGP01000170.1:4292-4721 GCA_003156235.1 Acidobacteriaceae bacterium | reverse complement strand
TCTTCTGCAAATCGGTAAACAATAAACACTGTGTCGCGGTAGAATCGCTCAAGCGAAAGCCTTTCTCAGTGCCTCAAACACTGTCCAGTCAACATGTTTGTAGCACAAAAGGCTTTCGCCTTCTTAAGCTTTCACGCATAATCCGGGCTAGGGCGACATTCGTCTTTACCACCGGAGCAGACCAGCAGGCCTGCTCCGGTGGTTTAAGTGGCTACTATTTTACGGGCGCGGTCTTCTTGCCCTGCTTTAGATTCCTTCTGTCGAGAAGAATCAAGGCATCGGCAGCGTTGAACGGATAGCGGCGCACCGATTGTTGGCCCGTGGTGCTCAGGGTGACGTCTACACGGCGGTTTTTAGCCAGGACAATGACGGGTAATTCGTGGATAAGTTTCTCCCGCTCCGTGGCGCTCAACTCAGGATTCTGTTTGA
>PMGP01000170.1:0-4249 GCA_003156235.1 Acidobacteriaceae bacterium | reverse complement strand
GTCAGGGTCAGGTGGGCATCCGGTTTTAATTCGAGGTACCTCTTGAAGTCCTTCGCGAGGGTGGCCAGAGTTCCCTCCTGGCTGACCACCAGGCCGCCATTGGGATTTTCGATCCGGGGCTCATCCGTCTGGAAAAATATACTGTGCAGTGCCAGGCGAGTCTCGAGTTGCCTCACCTCTGCGGGGGCCGTGACGGTCACGTTGGTGCTGGCGGTTGCCGTCTGGCCCTTGTCGTCCGTTACGTTGCAGGTTATGCCTACAGCGGCGGCCGGAGCGCCCGTCGAATCGAAGGTGGCCGAGGCGCCGGCGCCGCTGATGGTCCCGGACGCAGCCGAGTAGCTGTAAGTCAGCGGGCGGTTCTGCGGGCTTACGCCTGCAGCGGTAATCACGCTCTTGTCGCCCGTGTTGATAATGCTGGGGCTGGCCGAGCAACTGACGGTCGGCGGCTCAAACGCCTTTACGACATAGGGAGCCGTGGCATCCGCATTCTCGTCCGGTTTGTCGCCCTCGGATACATGGCATTTGAGCGTGTAGGCGCCGGAAGCGAGATTCGTCGTGTCGATCTTCGCGGTGCTTGAGATCCCAGTCACCGTTCCGCCATCCACTTGCCATATGTAAGCTGCCGTTTTTGCGGGGTCCAGATTCAGAGCCGTGCCCGAGGCTGCAATCGGTTCTCCGGGGTAGACAGTTTTCGGGTTGACTGAGCAGAAATACGTCACGGGCGGCAGCGGGGCGGCATACGGCTCTCCGCCGAAGCGGAAGACGATGCCGGAAGAGAGACGCATATCATTCTGCGACGAAGTCGTTCCGCTGGAGTAATCCTGGAACCTGGTCATCAGGTATTCGGCTTGAATGAGGCGAATGGCAAGATGACGCTGCACCTTGATGTCCAAGCCGCCACCAGCGGTCATGGCAAACGCGTTCTCGCCGGGCAGGAGCGTGCAGCTGAATGTGCATTTGGAGAGTGACACTTTATTGGCGTGCACGCCTCCAAACAAAGCCTGGGCAAAAGGAGTGAATCTGCTGTGGTTCCGGAAGGAAAGACGCGGTCCGAAGAGATAGCTCAGGGCGCCCACGTTGGCATTGTCCACGTCAATGGTATCCCCATACGCGCCCTGGAATCGAATCTCCGAGTTCGTGTAGGCGCCAAAGTCGCCAACGATTCCCAGATAGCGGTTGAGATTGAAAGCGAGGGAAGTACTGCCGCCATTCATCCACACCAGCCGGTTTCCGTCGGCCAGCGTCGGCACGGCGCGCAGATAGGAGTATCCCAGAAACAGCTCGTAGCGGGGAACGCCGATATTCAGCCTTCCAGAATACGGCACGGCTGTCTCCGTCGTCGAGCCTGGCGACATCGGAACAGCCTGCCCGGCGCTGGAATCGGCAGATTTATCGTCCCCGACGCTGGCTGAGGACTGGGCTGCTTCTTCTGCATGGAGTAAGAGCGTAGACGTCAGCAAAACAGCAAATGCCGCTGTGGCAATTATTCTTATATTCAAGCTCATCGTTGCCTCCCGAGCTGGATATCGCGATCATCAATCATCTCGGCGCCGGGTTAGCTCGACACGAGAAGAACAGGACAAACCCCGTATTCACTGGACTTAGTTGAGACCGCCCCGCGGGGCGGTCTCAGTCAAGGCCCTACGGAGCTGGAGTGTTGATGACGGTGTTCACCAGCGTGGTCGACGCAGTCAAAGCAATCAGTCTGCCGTTGATCGTCGTTATCGTGGCAACTCCGGCAGTTGAAACCGAGATCCCCGCTTGAGAGATGACGGTTCCCTCGAACGTCCCGCCTCCCGCACCGTTGATGGTCGCGCCGCTTCCGACCGCCCAGAAGACGTTGCTGGCCTTGGCGCCGTTGGCCAGGATGACATTTCGAGGTTGTCCCGCCAAGCCTACGGTGAGAGATGATCCGATCTGGAAGACCCAGTAGGCATTGGGATTCCCCTGAGCGTCGAGAGTAAGATCCCCATTCGTTATGCCAACTGTGCTTGAGTTTGTGTAGACGCCGGGGTAAATGGTTTTACCGCCCAACTCGCCTGCCAGAACGCCGGTTGAGGGGAGGCCTTGAAGCGTGTTGTAAGCGGTTCGAGCTTCCAACGCAGCCTCGGTGGCGATGGCCATCGTAGTCGCGGTTCCTTCATCGGGGCACTCAACGGTAGGAGGCGGCGGAGCGGTGTCAATGGCTCCATTCACTTGTCCTATATTGAGTGTCGTTTCCGTATATGTGCATGGCCATACGGCACCAACGATCGGAAGGCTGGTATCGTGGAATCCGGTCATCGTGGTCGAGGCGCCCGTGGTCCCGATATTTCCATTGATAACCGTGTGGATTCCCTGGTTGGTCATCCCGGCGCCGCCGCCAAAGCCGCCAAACGGCAAGATGGTAGGCCCAAGGACGACTGGCGGCGCAATCACTCCCGTACCGGTGTTAAAGGTCCAGGGATTCGCTATGCTGTTCCCCAGCAGCGGATTGCCTTCCATGTCCGTTGCTCCGGTGGTCACCGTTACGATATAGGCGGTGTTGGCTGTGAGCAGTGCCGTGGGCTTGAGAGTGGCAATGAAGTTGACCGGATCATAGGTGATCGTTGCCTGGATCGGCGTTCCGGTCAGGGACGAACCCTGATAAAGCAGAAAGGTTGCCGTGTTGAGGGTCAGTGGATTCATCGCCTCGGTGAAGGTTGCGCTAATGGCCTGATTCAGAGGCACGCCTGTAGCCAGGTTGGTCGGGATGGTCTTAACCAACTCCGGCTGAACGAAGCTCCCGGCGATGGTCTTGAAGGTCCAGCTATAGGGGCTGGCCATGGCAACGTCAGCCTGGCTCTCAACGCCGGTGGTGATCGTGGCTAGAAACGTGTCGCCGTTCGCCAGGCTCACGGAAGGCTGGAACACCAGCGCATTTCCACTTGGCGCGTATTCAACCTGGCCGCCCACGAGAGTAGAGGTGGTCTGATCCATCAGCGTAAAGTTTATCGTACCGGTGATCGAAAGAGCGTTCATCGGCTCACTGAACGTAGCGCTGACTACCTGATTGAGGGGCACGTTCACGTTCTCAGGCAAAGTTACAGGGTTGGTTGAAGTGACCGTCGGCGCCGGGGTAAGCGCTGGCGGCACGGTAAACGAGGTAAAAGTCCATACGTAGTTGCTAATCAACTCAGCGCCGCCGGGGGTTGCGGCCCCAGTAGTGATCGTAGCCGTGTAGGTGGTTCCGTAGGCGAGAAAGGCACTCGGCGTAAACGTCGCAGTCAAACCGCTGTATGTCACAGCTCCAGCCACGGCAGTCCCGCCTTGCCCCGTCACCGTAAAGGTTCCGGGGGCGGTAATCGAGGCTGGGTTCATCGCCATGTTGAAGGTCGCTGTGACAGTCGTGTTGATGATGACACCGGTAGCGCCCTGAGCGGGGGTTACTGACACCACGCCTGGGACGGTTACTGTCTCTTGACCGCATCCGGCGATGAAAAAGACCAATAAAGCCGCCAGTAAGCACGTAATACCAGACTTGTAACTGCGCATTTGTACCCTCTCATTTATCTGCGGTAACACGGTGTCCAGAGCTCATCGCCCTGTCGGCCCGACGTGGAATATCAACACTACGTGGTCAGATATATATAGCACAGCAAGCTGACAGGTCGGTGCCATATTGCTCAACATTCGACAAACTTCAGTAATGGCATTTTTTAGATTCTGAGCAATATTGAACAGCTATTTGAATGTAAGGATGGTATTGCTGCGCCACATCGCCGATGTGCGGATAGTCCAGCGTAGGCCTCATTATGCCTCCAATTTGAGCAAGATGGGTATTTAGTCGATCCTGAAAAAGTCATTTCAGGCATCATGGAGGGCAGCACCTGGCTGCGCACCTGCCTCAAAAGCGCATCATCGCTTCAGGCTGCATCGGCCACGACGTAATGCAACAACTGGCAGATAGGACGCACGTAGCCGAGAGCCAGGCGCGCCGCCATCGGTTCCACGCTCATGCGCTCGATCGGCAGCATGAGGCCCCTGGTGTAGTTCTCGATGGGGACCACGCGATCAGTATGCCCGGCAGCCTGGGTAAGATCGCGCAGACAGGCTAGCAGCCGTTCCGCTTGGCGGGAGAAATCCTGGAGTTGGCGGCTCATTGCCTTCAACGCACCGCCCCAAGGTCGCAAGTGCCAGAATAATCGAGATAAAAGAATCTACCTTATGACATAATACTGATCCGGCATGAAACGACTGCGACTTTATGGCTCTCTATTTCGTCTAAGTT
>PMGP01000164.1 GCA_003156235.1 Acidobacteriaceae bacterium | reverse complement strand
CGAGCGCGGCATCGCCTGGCGCTTGGCCGATTCACTCGCGCTGCGGCGCTTTGTGGGCATCGCGCTCGACGAGAACACGCCGGATCACTCGACCATCTCACGCACGCGGCGGTTGATCGACGTGGAGACACACGCGGCGGTCTTTGCGTGGGCGTTGGAAGTGCTGGCGCGGCGCGGGTTGATCGTGGGCAAGCGCGTTGCCATCGATGCGACAACGTTGGAGGCTAACGCCGCGATGCGCTCGATTGTGCGCCGCGATACGGGCGCGAGTTACAACGAGTTTCTAACTGAGCTAGCCAAGGCTTCGGGCATCGAGACGCCGACACGCGAAGATCTGGCGCGGCTGGATCGCAAGCGCAAGAAGCGCACTTCGAACAAGGAGTGGAAGAGTCCTTTCGATGAAGATGCACGCGTTGCGAAGATGAAGGATGGCCGCACGCATCTTGCTCACAAGGCCGAGCACACCGTCGATCTTGACTCCGGCGCAGTGGTGGCTGTGACCTTGCAAGCCGCCGACAAGGGCGATACAACTACGCTGGACGAGACGTTGATCGAGGCTGGCAGAGCGGTCGCCGAGCTTGTTGTTGCGCAGGCCGATTCACACTCTGAAGTTAGCAAGGTCAACATTTACGGCATCGAAGAACTGGTTGCAGACAAGGGNNTTCCGGAGAAGCGGCAGAAGGGCAAGCGACGCTGGCAGGGCAACGCAGAGGAGCAGCAAGCAACTTATGAAAATCGGCGACGCGTGCAAGGCCACTACGGCAAGAGTCTGCTGAAACGGCGCGGTGAACTGGTGGAACGCAGCTTTGCTCATTGCTACGAAACCGGCGGAATGCGGCGCTGCCACTCGCGCGGACGAGAGAACATACTCAAGCGGAAACTGGTTCATGTGAGCGCCTTCAACCTGAGCCTGATCATGCGCCAACTGTTGGGCGCGGGCATGCCGCGCGAGCTGAAAAACCGCGCGGCGCAGCTAGTTTTGCGTCTTTTCTTGTGGATCACGAGCCGGAATCGGCTCAACGGCGCGTCTGAAACCCGAACTCCCGCACTCATCGAGGAATACGGCTCAAATCGCTCCAACTGTCCTCGATGCCGATTCTTCTGGAATTCCGCTACTTGCACCACGGGCTGCTAAGGTCTGCAATAGTTGCGCCATGCTCATTCCTCTGTTTCGGTTATCGTGCGTTGATCTTGTCCGAGTCAGCGCCTAAGTGCGCCTCGAATGCGCCATCGGCCTTGATGCGGACAAGGTGAAGATGCGGAGCTCCTCTGTCGCTTGCAGGGGGTAACATCACGCGGGTGATGTCGTACCGCATCCCGTCCGTGCGCGGGTCAGTAGGCTCGTGCGCAACGTCGATGCCGATCTCCGAATAAGCCGTAGCGTGCCGTTGAGCGGCCCGTCTCTTGCCGCCCCTAATCGCCCGACAAAGCACCCATGTTACTCCCGCGCATACAGCAATCAGAAAAGTGTCGATGATGCAGAGCAGGACGGTCATATTTCCTCCGATGCTTATCGGTTGTACTCGGTCTTGAGGCAAATGCGGCAATGGCGGCTATCAATGTCGCTTTGCCATGCTGACTCGCCACACGGATAGGTATGGTCACAGACGTTCGTAATCGTGAGAAGATATGCCGCATCCCAAGTTTCGAGAGCCTATTCCTGCTCTTTCTTGATGCCTCGCGCCGTAGCTCCGCATTTCGTAGGTTGGTAATCTGTTCGGTGGTCATTCGTGTTTCCTCCGTATTGCTATAAAGCCGTTACGATGCCCGCGAATCGGCGGGCGGTTAGACGGCAACGGCTGTCAGCGAATGGAACACTTCGGCGTGAACGTAAGGAACAGACAACACTTCCCAAGTTTCAATCCAGCCAGGGAAACAGTTATTTTCCATCTAACGGCTTTTGTCAAGGGCGGAGTAAAACNNGACTATGCCCACGGCGGCAAGAAGAAGGTCATGACCGTTTCAGCAGATGAGTTCCTGCGCCGATTTCTTCTTCACGTTCTGCCCAAAGGACTGGTTCGCATCCGCCACTTCGGCTTCTTCGCCAACCGAAGACGGCAAACCGCCCTCGCACGTTGCCGCGCTCTGCTCGACATGGCAGCATACGTCGATCCGCCCGAGCCAACCAGCCTGCGCTGTCCATCTTGCTCCAGCATCATGCTGGTCGTCGAACGGCTCACCCGCGGCCAGTTGCATTTCCGTGCAAGCCTGACCCCATCCGAGCCAAGGAGGTGCAGTGTTGACAGTTCATGAGAGACTCACCGCTCCCGGCGTCGTTATCCAGCTTCCACGTTGTCGTGCTCTCGCACGCAAAGCCGGCGTGCGCTCTGACTGCGGTCACGACCCTCACCAAGCGCGTTTGCAAGCGACGTCTTGGTCTCCACTTGACCCGGAACCAGAGTCCGCGCAACACAAATCGTCCCGCATTGCCGCTTTAGTTACCCGCACCCCTGGCGATGAGGCGCGTGGTGGAAAAGCCTTCGACGAGGGGGACGATCTTGACTTGTCCGCCCCAAGACTGAACTTCGCTGGCGCCGACCACGGTATCTACGCCGTAGTCGCCGCCCCTGAGTACATCGCAAGGCCGGACGAATTCGAGTGCCTGTGCTAGACCCGTTCGCCCCTTTGCTGTAGTCGGAATTGTAGCTGTCAGCGCCTCCGAGTAGAATCTTTGGTAGTCCTATTGGGTTACCCAGTGGTAATGCCTATAGTTACTAACAAAGTGCCCAAAGTTTTGAAACTTCGAGAGATTCGAGTCCGCATCGCGACAGCATGGAAGATTGGCGAGGCTCAGGAAGAAAATAGTATATTTCTGGAACAGTGTGAAATAAATTGTGCGTACTCTCAGGGCGTATCTAAGTAAGCAGGTAATTACTGAAGTGTGTAAGCAGGTAATTACTGAAGTGTGAAATAATTTGCGCACGTATTTTCATAAGTAATGATAATATTTTAATCATGTTTGGCTATTCAGTTGCGATTGAATCGCTGATTTTTTCTTTGCACACACGTAGTGTATACGCCTCACGCGCGAGGGGTTATGTTTTGCCGCCGAGAATCGCGTAGTTCGACGCAAATACTGCTCCCCGCCCAAGCCGATGAATGAATCTGAAAGGATTACCGCTATGCGCGCTGCGAAAAATCTTCTTGTGCTTTGCCTTCTGGCTCTGCCGACTGTTGCCTTGGCCGATGTTTACCCGCTGAACGGACCGCCTGACATTTATATCGATCATTTCTTTACCCAGAGTGGCCTGACTATGACCGGCGATGTGGCCTCGATTGGCGATGTTCCGAATACAGGTTGCGGTGGCAGTAGTGAATGCGACTTCGCTGAGTCGCTCATCTTCTCTTCGACTTTTAGTGGTTTTACAATCACTGGAAATACCCCCACGGATCCTAATACATTTACCCATACCTATCTTTCCGGCAGTTACGTTAAATCTCAAACTGATGCGGGTGGCGAAGTCGGTATCGAGTATTCGGTGACCTCTGACAATCAAGCGCTATGGACAGCACTGGAGAAGGAATGGGCGGGCGCCAGTGATACCCAGGCTGCCACCAACCTGCCCGATGGCACTCTATTGGTGATGGACATACATAATTTTGGTAACCAGAACAATGCCGATGCCGACATGACGCCGGCGGCGACTCCTGAACCGGCTACGTTGACTCTTCTGGGCAGCGGTCTGTTGGCTGGGTTACTTCGCAAGCGTCTCGCTCGCAATAAGGCGTAGCAGATATGGTGTATGGAGCCGAATCGGAGGATTTTTCGATTTGAGCTCTGTGATTGGCGTTGAGGCGGAATCGACCGTTGAACCGATTTGTCTCCAGCGCCGCTGTGGTAGCAGCATGGGGCGCTGATGTAGCTCCAGAGGTAGTCGAGAAGTGAATGATGACCGGGTTCCCCGCCTTGGTCCCAGCAGAACTGAGCAGGTGTTGGCGTCGCATGTGTTCGTTGATGCGATGCATTCAAGGGTATTCAATCCTTGAGAGGCCGGGCTTTCAGATTATCCGGCCAGGTATTGCATCTTTATCTCCACGTGCTTGATCTGTAAGCACACAATTGTTTTTGAACTGAGGAGGATTGTACCCATGCGATTCGGAAAATATTTTGCGTGTCTTTTGCCTGTTCTCTCACTGGTAAGCGGAGCGTTTGCCCAAAACAACACTCTCCCCACCGTTCCGGAAAACAGTCCTTACGTCACTTACATCCATGGATTGGGCGCGGATGGTTTCTACAATGCGAGCGCCGAGACACTGACGCTATCGGGCGCACCATCCTACTTCTATCTTCCCGGCAAGACGGCATTCTGCAACCCGACCGCGACGCCTGGCTGCCCGACGGCGACCCTGTCTGTTACCGTCCAGATCGACAACAGTGGGAATCTGATTGGCGGCAATCCCGTTGCCGGACAGCCTGACCTCGAGCTGACTGGTCAAGTCACCTCCGGGGGCGTTACCTATACTTCTCCGCTTCTGACCGGCACCGTCACCCAGTTTTTCTATGACGGCGTCAACAATACGCAGAATTTCGATTTACGGTTTGCGGTCACCGGCGGATCGATGGCCGCGCTCTATCTGAATCCGCCGAGTATGGACAGCGATCTATGGATGACGCTGAATCTTGAAGCGGTGGCGGGCGCAACAGATTTTCAGGGCACATTCGGATCGAGCTTCGGCGGCGAAATAAAGGGAGATATTTATAGCACGCCGGGCAAGTGTTTTGGAACGATTGGCGACTTCGTCTGGAACGACCTGAATGCCAACGGCATTCAAGATGCCGGCGAACCGGGCATCAATGGCGTTACTGTTAATCTATTCGACTATCAAGGGAACCTTCTGCAAAGCGTCGCCACTCAGCAGGGCCCGACCGGCTCACAGCTTGGGTACTACCAGTTCACCGGCGTCTGCGCCGGCACTTATACCGTTAAAGTAGATGAAACAACCCTTCCCAAGGGGACAAACGGCAAGATAATTTTTGCCGAGACTACTCCAAACGCTCCTGGCAGCACGACGGCCAACGATAGCAATCCGAATCCCTCGACCGTAACTCTCGCCACCAATGACAGCAGCGATGAGACGATCGATTTCGGCTACGTCGCCTTGCAGGGGGCCATCGGCGATTATGTATGGTACGACGCGAATGGCAACGGACTTCAAGATGCGGGGGAGCCGGGCATTAATGGCGTCACGGTCGATCTGTATGACAGCACCCAGACGAATCTTCTGGCAACTACGACGACGGCCTACGGCGGTCCCAATAATGTCAACGGGTATTATCAGTTCACTGGACTGAGCGCGGGCAGTTATGTCGTGGCGGTGGATTCGACGACTCTGCCCCCTAGTTACACTCCAACTACCTCCTTTGTCGGCAGCAATTCCGCCATCGACAGCAATGGCAGTCCAGCGGCGGTGACATTGGCCACCGATTCCAGCGTTGATGAGACGATCGATTTCGGTTATGTCTCTCCGTGCAACGGGACGATCGGCGACTTTGTCTGGCACGATCTCAATCAAAATGGAATTCAGGATACGGGCGAGCCCGGCATCGGCGGCATCACGCTGGACCTCTACAACTCCGCGTACACCCTGATTCAGACCGCGATCACCAACGGGGGCGGCAATTATCTGTTCAGCGGCCTGTGCGCGGGCGACTATACAGTGACTGTGGTCGGCTCGACGCTGCCGCCGAATTTCACGCCGACGATTTCACAGGCTCCAGGCAGCACTACGGCTAACGACAGCAACGGCAGTCCGGCTCCGGTAGTGCTTACTACGGATAGCAGCAACAATGTTGTCTCGGACCTGACTATTGATTTCGGGTATGTGTCACCTTGCAATGGCGCAATCGGCGATTTTGTTTGGTGGGATCAGAACGGCAATGGCATTCAGGACGCGGGCGAACCGGGCATTGCCAATGTAACCGTGAGTCTGTACAACTCGCAGATGACCCTGTTGAACGCCACCACGACAAACAGTGTTGGCTACTACCAGTTCACCGGATTGTGCGCCGGCACGTATATCGTTCAAGTGACGCCGCCGGCCGGTTATTCATTGACGACAGCCAATGCGCCTGGCAGCACTCTGGCTAACGACAGTAATCCGAATCCTTCTACCGTGGTTCTTTCGATCACCGACAGCAACGGCGACATCACCCATGATGAAACCATTGACTTTGGCTTCGTTCTGCCAACACTTTCGATGACTTGCGCGTCGGTAACGGCCGGCGAGGTGGGGGTTTCATTCAACAGCGGCGCAATGACGGTAACCGGTGGCCTTGCTCCTTACACCTTCTCGGTGGTGGGAACGCTTCCCGCGGGCTTGTCGCTGAACGCCTCGACCGGCGCGGTTACTGGCACTCCAACGGCCTCCGGATCGTTCACAGTACAGGTAACAGACGCGGTTGGAGATGTTAGCACGACTTGCGCAATCACCATCGTCGCTG
>PMGP01000091.1:9374-13370 GCA_003156235.1 Acidobacteriaceae bacterium | reverse complement strand
TGCAAAGTCGTCCAGGATAAGGAGTTATGGGACGTTTTGGCCTCTTCCGGCAGCTTCCGGCTGCAAGACGGCGCAAAGAGGAGGCACCGGGACGATGAAGTGAAGAACGACATCTGTGATGATTGTGCGCCGGGAGAGGGTAATTATCTGTAAACCCCTGCGGTGGGGCCAACTGCCCCTTCGACTCCGCTCAGGGCAGGCTTTCGGCGGGCGGAGCGAAGGGCGGGTAGCCAACGAGTCCTTCAGTTCGAGACACGTTATAGGCTAATTCGAAATGATTTATTGATATACAAATATATATTATCGATATGCACAATATTATTATTGACAAACGATATGCCTTGGCCCATCATAGCATCTTAGGAGGATATATGAATCTCATTGGTCAAAAGTCAATTGCTTCGACACTGCATCTCGTGGTCAAAATGGCGTTTTTTCTGTCGGCTGCGGGTGTTCTGCTCCTGTCAATCGCTCCACTTCTTCCCTACCACTATCAGCAACATGTGTCGTTTACTGTGAAAAGCGGCCCATTGGACGTCTACTTCGATATGTTTCGAGGCACCGAAGCGAGATGGTGGATCTGGGCTATGGAACTGGTTTCACGAACCTACCATGCTGTGGTTCTTTACTTGCTTATGCGAATTCTGGCTCCCGTTGGAGCCGGAGAACTGTTTCACGCTAAAACGCCGACTCGCTTGCGGATGATGGGTTGCGTTGTCATTATCGGCTCCCTTCTGCGAACGGTCTTTTGTGCCTCATTGCTGAACTGGGGGACGGTGACAGAATCAGGTGCACATTTCTCCTGGGCGATCGATTTCGACGCGATCTTTATAGGAATCGTACTCGTGGTGCTCGCTGAGGCTTTTCGCCGCGGCTATGCACTCAAAACAGAAAGCGAACTCACTGTATAGGAGAGGTGCTATGGGAATTCGTGTTCATCTCGACCGAGTCATGCTCGAACGAGGCATCTCTCTGACGGAACTTGCCGGACGTGTGGGAATTACGATGGCGAACCTATCCATCCTGAAGAGCAACAAGGCAAAGGCCATTCGATTCTCCACTCTCGACGCTCTGTGCAAAGAACTGCATTGCGCTCCGGGCGATATTTTGAAGCATGAGATACGCGCCGAAGAGACGGAATGAATCGCCGCGGCAAATCTCAGTCTCAGCCCATGGCGATCACGACAGCGCCGGCGGTGATGAGCAGGCCGCCGATGAGGGTTGGAGGGGTTAGCTTTTCGCCGAGGAGGAGCCAGGCGAAGAGGATGACGAGGGGGACGCTGAGCTTGTCGATGGGGGCGACGCGGGAGGCGGGTCCGAGTTGGAGGGCGCGGAAGTAGCAGAGCCAGGAGAGGCCGGTGGCGAGACCCGAAAGCGCGAGAAAGAGCAGGGTGCGGCGGTCGAGGGAGCGGATTTCGCTGACGCCGCCGATGCCGGGCTTGGCGAGGGCGAAGACGATGGCCCAGGCGAAGATCAGGACTACTGTGGTGCGCAGCGCCATGGCCAGGTTTGAGTCCACATGCGCCACGCCTACCTTGGCTAAGAGGGCGGTGGCGGCGGCAAAGATTGCGGAGAGTATTGCCCATGCGATCCAGCTCATGGGGATTATGGTACAGCGCTAGTGCTAAAACCGTGTGATTTAGTAATAGTGCCTGGACAAGCGCGGGCGTGGATGCCCGCGCTACAGCCGGCCGGGNNGCCGGGAGGCCGGCGCTACATCCCTGGCGGAAAAATTGGGAAAGGCCCGGGCCTGAAGGCCGCGCGTAGATTCGCCTTCATTCAGGGGGTTGAAACCCCCTGCTCCCTCCGTATCTTTTTATGGAGTTGAAACCCCCTGCTCCCTCCGTCATCTCTTGCGACAAGCTGAAGGTTTCTGCTCCATCTGGATGCACTTTGTGAAAGGCACTACACTCGAATTCATGGAGACGGGCAGGGCGAGCAAGACGGCATTGGGGGTGGCGATACGGCGGGCGGCGCACCAGTTGATGGACGCGCCCCCGGTGTTGGACGATCCGATTGCGGTGCGGCTGATTGGAACGGGCTACAGAGTAAAGATGGGACGCGCATCGCACCGGGTGGGGCGGGACTTGCGCGCCTTTGTGGCAGCGCGAAGCCGGTATGTGGAGGACCGGCTGGCGGAGGCGGTGGAGCGGGGAGTGAGGCAGTACGTGGTGTTGGGAGCGGGACTGGATACGTTTGCCTATCGCAATCCGTTTGCCGGGCTGCGAGTCTTTGAGGTGGATTTTCCGGCGACGCAGGAGTGGAAGCGAGAGTTGCTGGAGGAGGCGGAGATTACACGGCCAGAGGGGTTGAGGTTTGTTCCGCTGGACTTTGAGGACACAACATTGGATGAGGGGTTGGCGGAGGCGGGATTTGACGGGAGCGCGGCGGCGTTTTTCGGCTGGCTGGGTGTGGTTCCGTATCTGACGCTGGTGGCCTTTCGGGCTACGCTCGAGGTGATTGCGCAAATGCCGGCGGGGAGCGGGGTGAGCTTTGATTACGCGGTTGCGCCGGAGAGCTTGAGCGCGGTGGGCAGGAAGGCCTTTGACGGACTGGCTGGGCGAGTGGCCGCTGCTGGAGAGCCGTTCCGGCTGTTTTTTATGCCGGAAGAGATGGAGGGGGAGTTGCGTCGGGCTGGATTTAATCGCATGGAGCAGTTGGATTCCGATCAGCTCAATGAGATTTACTTCAAGGACCGGGAGGATGGGCTGAAACTGTCGGCGGTGAAACTGGGGAGAGTGGCGACGGCGTGGGTGTGAAAAAACAGGGAGTAGCCACCCCAGCGAACAAAGATCGTTCGCCGGGGACCCCGGCAGGGAATAGGGAATAGGGAATAGAAAAGAACTAAAGCTATAAAAACTGTAGATATCCTATCCTAGCCGCAAAATGCCAAAACGCAGATCCTTCGACTTCGCTCAGGACGGCGAGGATGAGGCACCCAGATTCTGGTTTCCCAGTCACCCAGCATCCATGAATCACAAAGGCAAAAACAACCGCAGGTCTTTCGACTCCGCTTGCAATGAACGAAGCCGGAGCGAAGGGTGGATTTGAAGATAAGAGCAGCAAGTTAGCCCCCGCTTCGCGGGGACAGCAAGTTAGCAAGTTGGCGGGTTTGCGCATCGGGGCGCGGTTGCATTGGCGGATTTGCGGCTCTGGGGCGCGGCTGCGCGATAAGATGAGTCATGCGCAAGTTTACTTATTTGCCGATGGCATTTGCCCTGCTGGGACTTGCCGGCTGCGGCTATCACACGCTGGGAGCGGCGACTCACCTGCCGCCCGGATTGCAGACGCTGGCTGTGCCGATTTTTGCCACGCACACCGAGGCCTACCACACTGAGACGGTGATGACCGAGGCGGTGATTCGCGAGTTTGCCACGCGCACGCGGCTGCGGGTGACGCCGGACGCGAGCCCAAATGCGAATCCGGCCCCGGACGCGATCTTGCATGGGACGATTCTGAAGGAGACGGTGGAGCCACTCACCTATAACTCCACAACGCAGGAGTCATCCAGCTTTCTGATCACCGTGGTGGTTTCCGTGACGCTGACCGGGCGGGACGGCAAGGTTCTCTTCGAGAACAAGAACTACGTCTACCGCCAGCAGTACCAGTCGACAACTGACTTGGCCAGCTCCATAGAGGAGAACCCGGCGGCCATGGAGCGGCTCTCGCGGGAGTTTGCGCGGCAACTGGTGGCCGATGTGCTGGAAGGGTTTTAAAGGAACAGAGATCAGAGAACAGAGATCAGNNGAACAGAGATCAGAGATCAGGGCAGAACACAGGCAGATTTCCGCTGACATAAGCGCGCGGGAATAGTATTCTGGGGGCGCATGAGGGACATATTCACAAGCCGGACGGCGAAACCCTGGAGGCCGATTTGAGCGGGGCGCGTTGGGGAGCGGGCTTTAGCGCCATGGGGCGCTTTGTGGCGGAGATGGAGGCGGCGGCTGCCGGTAAGGGTGAACTGAAGCCGGGATACGTGCTGGCGGGCGACGAGGC
>PMGP01000091.1:9194-9351 GCA_003156235.1 Acidobacteriaceae bacterium | reverse complement strand
ATGTGAAGCAGCTTTATACGCGGGGGGCCAAAAAGGACGAATTTGCGGCGCTGGAGCGGTATTTTCGCTCTCCCAACCCGCAGGCGCTGCTGATATTTCTGGCTGACTTCATTCACATTCCTTCTGACGCGCGGCGCATGGAGCTGGACGACAAGAA
>PMGP01000091.1:0-9169 GCA_003156235.1 Acidobacteriaceae bacterium | reverse complement strand
TGGGCGCGGATATGATGCTGATTTCATCGGAGCTGGAGAAGCTGCTGCTCTATACGCTGGGCCGGGGACGGATCACCCTGGGCGACGTGGAGACGATGGTGCTGGCGGCCAAGCAGCGCTCGCTTTATGAGCTGACGGACGCCATCAGCGCTCACGACCGGGCACGCGCGCTGGCGCTGCTGCAGGGGCTGCTGAACAGTTCGGAGGCCGGCGAGGATGCGGCCATCGGGCACCTTTATATGCTGGCGCGAACCTTCCGTCAGATGCTGGTGATTCTGGAAAAGAATGTGCGCGACTCGCGGGCGATTTGGCAGGCGCTGTGGCAGGGGTTCCGGATGCCGCCGTTTGCCGCAGATGACCTGATTCGCCAGGCACGGCGCTACAAGAGCCGCCGCGAGTTGACGCGAGCGCTCAAGCTGATTGCGCGCGCGGATTTAGAGTTGCGCTCGTCGCCGCCCGACAAGCGGCTGGNNTGGTGCTGGAGCGGCTGGTGTACGAGCTGGCCTCAGAGGCGAAGCCAGCCGCGCCCATTTTTGCGACCGCTCAGCTTTCCTTCGAGAGCTAGAATTATCCCATCGCATTCAGCCAAAGACCGTAGTGCAAGTCGTCCGAATGGACATGGCCGATATGCCACTCGTGAAGAAAGCGCAGAGAATTTGAGGCCAGCGGATGGCCGCCCCGGTCGTGATGGGCGATCAGCGCTCCCAGTTTGCCCATCAAGTGGCGGTGATTGAGGCGATGCGCCGCCATTCCCGGATACCGGGTGGATTGCATCATTTCCTCTTCAAAGGCAAAGTGGTTCATTGTAAAGTGCGCCAGCTTGCGCAGAAGCGGGACGGTCAGACTCTGATCCCGATTAGCCAGTGATGCTGTCTTCAGTTCATGAATCACTTCGGCCATCTGCCGGTGGTCACAATCCAGTATTCTTACGCCCACATTTAGATTGATATTCTCTTTCGATTGCTCCATAGCTATCCTCCAGACGCAACTTCTCGGTGGCCGCAGTCCGTGGAAAGGAAGCGGAAAGCTGCGTGTGAATTGATGTAAGCAATTGCGATGCCAAATCCGGGCCGCTTATTTTATACCGTATTTATCCATAAAGGGTCCGTACTCCATGTCCAACTTCTGAATGTGATTGGTGAGCCAGTCGCGGCTACTGTATAAAAACAGGACAGTATGTGCAAGCTTTAATCCACGCCGCGTCCATTGAACCAGGGACCGTACTCGCGATCCGTGCTCTCGATGTGCTCGGAGTAGGCTTCCTGCAGGAAGCAGAGCAGGGGGCGCATCTGCATCTGCTCGCCGTGTTGCACGCGATGAGCGGACTGGAGAATCTGCGCCAGGATGCGCTGGTGCTCGGCACGGTGCTCTTCCCAACCGGGAAAGAAATGCTGCTCCATCAATTTCTCTTCGCTGGAGAAGTGCATGCGGGTAAACTCGATGAGCCGGTCCAGCACTTCGCTGACCTGTTCGCGTCCCAAACCCCGGACCACGGCGAGGCGAAGTTCGTTCATGGTATCCATGAGGATACCGTGCTGGTCGTCCATGGATCGAACTCCTACAGCACAGGTATGGTTCCAGGTTAAAAGGGCCACATAGCCTCCATCAATCACTGTCGTAGGTATCGGTAATGCAGAGCTGGGTGTTACAGGTAATTGTTCGGCTAATGTGACCATAGTTTGCCGGGCAATTTCGCGCGGGAAGCGTGCCCTCCCACTCATGTTCTTGATCTATGCGTGAAAATGCTCCGGTCAAATTATTCGAGGAGGATGGCCGGCTCCGTGACAGAACCAGGAGGTTGGGTGCGGGTGGTGAGGGCCACGGCCGCAGCCAGAATGAGTCCGCCGCCGGCCCAGGCGTAGGGGCCGAGGTGCTCGCCGAGCAGACGGACGCCCAGCCAGGAGCCGAGGGCGGGCTCGATATTCAAGAAAACGCCGGCGCGGGATGCGGGCACGTGGTGAATGCCCCAGTTCCACAAGAGAGTGGTGGTAGCGGTGCAGAACAAGCCGCTGATGGCCAGCGCACTCCAGGCGGTAAAGCTGATGTGGGCAAAGGGCAGCGGGGTTGCCTTGGCGTGAGTCAAGGGGCTCAGCAGCCACGGTCCCAGCGTCCAGAGGGCCAGCATCACGGTTCCGGAAAGAATGGTGTAGGCGGTCACCACCGAGGGACTGTGAGTCAGCATCAGCTTTTTGCTGAGCAGAATCCAGGCCAGCGCGGTAAAGAGCGAGACCACGATGAGCAGGTCACCGGTCAGAGTGGGTTCGCCGTGCAGGGCGGGACCGCGGCTTGCGCCCAGGGCGATGAGCGCGGCGCCTACCGTGGAACCACAGAGGGCCAGCCATGCGAAGCGGTCGAGCTTTTCTTCGTGGGCCCGCTTGCCGGCAAAGAGCGGGGCGGCAGCGGCGAGCATGACCGGCATGGCGCCCACCATAAGAGAGGCGTGGCTGACCGTGGTGCGAGCCAGGCCATGAAACTGGAGGAGAAACTGGAGGGGAACGCCGAGAAAAGCGCAGAGGAGCAGCAGACGCGTCTCGTCGGCAGTGAGCCGGAAGCGGCGGCGATGGATGAAGGCCACGGGCAACATGCCCAAGGAGGCAAAGAGAAAACGGTAGAGCACCATGTACTCGACGCTCATCTCGTTGAGCGCGAGACGGCCGAAGTAGAAGCCTGTGCCCCAGAGGCAGCCGGCGATGAGGCAGGCGCCATAACCGAGAAAGGCGAGGCGGGGGGTGATTGTGGCGGGCTTTTCCATTCTTCTTTACTGTCGCACAAGAGCGGGCCTCTCAGGTCCGAGAATCTGGAGCTGGGCGCCCGGCTACCACCATGCACCGTCCCTACGGGACTCCGGATGAATTGTTGGTTTCGCCAACCCCACCCCACGCTGAAGCGCGGGGCTAACAAACACTGCGCCTACGGCGCGGGCGACCGAATGCGAATTTGCAGGCGGTTCATCCCAGCCAAGTGCAACTCTCCGCTCGATAGGCGCCGCGGTTTCAGAACTCGATTGAGCAAAGCGGGATCGGTTGCGGATTTATTGACAAGGACGGCAAGTTAGCCCCCGCTATCGCGGGGATAGCAGGTTAGCAAGTTAGCAGATTTGTGCGACTGAGGCTATCATTCTGGCTGGCGTTCATTGCAGCCGTAACTTGCCCGGCGCGGCTGACTCAGGCAGTATGAAGTTGAGGCCGGTTGAATCCGGCGCAAGGAGAAGAACGATGACGACAGGGATCAGGTTTGGTACTTCGGGATGGCGGGCGATTGTGGCCGATGAGTTTACCGTGACCAATATCCGGCTGGCGGTGGCGGGGATTGCCGCCTACGTGAAGACACAACCGAAACCGCACCGCGTGCTGGTGGGCCGCGATCCCAGATTCCTTGGCGAGAGCTTTGTGGACGTGGCGGCGCGTGTGCTGGCCGGGGCGGGCATTACGCCGATCATTATTCCCGAGGCCGCGCCGACGCCGGCCATCGCCTATGCCGTGCGCGAGTTGAAGACTTCCGGGGCCATCAACTTTACCGCCTCGCACAATCCGCCGGAATATAACGGCATCAAGTTCTCCACGCACGATGGTGCGCCGGCCCTGCCTCAGGTGACCAAGAAGATTGAGGCGGCGATTGCGAAGTTGCAGAAGAGCGGCGCGGCAATTCCGCAGGCAAATCCCTCCGAAGGCGGCTTTGAGACGACCGACGTGAAGCCCGCGTTCCTGAAGCGGCTGACGGAACTGGTGAATTTGAAGGCGATTGCCAAGTCGGGCATCAAGGTGGTCTACGACCCGTTCTGGGGCGCGGGGCGCGGCTACAGCTCCGAGATTCTGCGCGAGGCGGGCGTACGGGTGGAGACGGTTCACGATTATCGTGATGTGTTGTTCGGCGGCCATGCGCCGGAGCCATCCGACGAACTGCTGGGCGACGCCCGGGCGAAGATGAAGGAGATTGGCGCGGCACTTGGCATTGCGACGGATGGGGATGCGGACCGCTTCGGCATTGTGGATGCAGACGGCACATTCATCCAGCCGAATTACATCATTGCGCTGCTCTTCGATTACCTGGTGGAGACGCGCGGCTGGCGTAACGGAGTGGCCAAGAGCGTGGCGACGACCAACCTCATCAACGCGCTGGCCGAATACCACAAGGTTCCGCTCTACGAGACGCCGGTGGGCTTCAAGTACATCGGCGAGCTGATCAACGGCGACAAGATCGCCATCGGCGGCGAGGAATCGGCGGGATTGACGATTCGCGGCCACGTGCCGGAAAAAGACGGCGTGCTGGCTGGCCTTCTTGTGGCGGAAATGGTGGCAGTGCGCGGCAAGAGCCTGGGCGTGCAATTGAAAGAATTATTTGCCAAGGTTGGTTCCTTCTATCCGATTCGGGAGAACTTCCACTTGACCCACGCAGGCATGGCGGCGTTCACTGAGAAGTTGAGGGCCGATCCAGAGGAACTGAGCGGGCGCAAGGTTGTCAGTGTGGTCAGGACCGACGGACTGAAGCTGATTCTCGAGGATGGCTCCTGGGTCTGCTACCGCCTCTCCGGAACAGAGCCTGTGGTGCGGGCCTACACGGAAGCGCGCAACGAGCAGGATGTGGAGACGCTCAGCGCGGCGGCCAAAAAGTTTGTACTCGAGTAAAACGGGATGGATTCCATGCAGGACGACAAAATGCAAGCCATGACGAGTGCCGCGGGCAGCGGGCTGCGCGCAGTTCCACGCTCCCTGACAAAGCGTGTGCGTGAGTTTGTGCGCCGCGTATGGCGTCCGGTAGCGTCGGTGGTGGCTGTGGCGCTGGCGATGCTGATCCTGTGGCACGGAATCAACGGCAAGAATGGCTTGCTGGCCTGGCAGCAGAAGCGCGTCGAGGGCCGCGAGCTGCACAAGGAGATCATCAGCCTCCAGCAGGAGAATGCCCTCCTGAGCGAGCGCATCGAGCGGCTCAAGTCCAACCCGGACGCCATCGGCATTGTGGCGCGGGGCACGCGGCGCTACATCAAGCCCAACGAGGTGATTGTCACGCTGCCCCCCGAGCCAAATTCACAAGCCCAGCCAGCCGCGGCGGACAAGTAAGCGGAGATTCCTGTCTGTCGAATCCTCTGCACACCCCTCCGGCGAAAGCGTTATAGCCGATAGCACTGCCAGCCTTTCGCCGAGACGGCGGCCAAAATTATTTTTGTTGACAAAAAGTCTAGTGTGTTAATACAATAGACACCTGAATGAATCTGCGAATTAATTTCTCTTCCGGCGTACCAATCTATCTGCAACTGATAGAGCAGATCAAGCACGCCGTGGAGACAGGCGCAATCCGGTCGGGTGAGCAGTTGCCTACGATCCGGAGCGATGGCCGAAGAGCTAACCATGAATCCCAACACCGTGGCCAGGGCTTATCGCGAATTGGAACGTGAAGGCATTGTTGAGGTGCGGCACGGATTGGGGGTCTTTGTGGCTGGGCAGCAATCGTCTACCACGAAGACCGCTGAGATTCGCAAAGCGGGCGAAGTTCTGCGAACCGCGATGGAGAAGGGCATGGCTCTTGATCTGTCGAAATCGGAGCTGCGCCGGGTGTTTGAAGATGAACTTTCGCGCTTGCAGGAGAAGGCAGCCGCGACACGGAGGCGCACATGAATGACAAATTGATTGATGCTCACGGGCTTTCGAAAAGTTACAGCGGTACGCCAGCGCTACGCGGCCTTGATCTTGCCGTGCCTCGCGGATCGATTTGCGGCTTCCTGGGACGCAACGGCGCGGGGAAGACAACGACCCTGAAGCTGCTGCTGGGGATGCTGCGGCCGGATGCTGGGGAGATTCGGCTCTTTGGCGAAGCGGTGGATGCGGAGGCGTCCTCGATTGCAGCGCGGCGGCGCATTGGTTTTGTCAGCGAAGACAAGGAACTCTATCCGTTTATGAGCGTGGGGCAAACGATACGCTTTACGCGCGCCTTCTTTCCCGGCTGGCGGCGGGATCTGGAGGAGAAATATCTGGAACTCTTCCAATTGCCGCTGGGTAAAGCCGTGCGGAAGCTCTCCAAGGGAATGCGCACGCAACTGATGCTGCTGCTGGCGATGGCGCGTGGCGCTGAGCTGCTGATGATGGACGAACCGACGAGCGGACTCGATCCGGCGATGACCGAAGACATTCTACGGGCGCTTGCGGATTTGGCTGCCAGTGGCGGAACGACGATCTTCTTCTCGTCGCATCAGTTGGCGGAAGTGGAGCAGATCTGCGACCGCGTGTGCATCATCGATGAGGGGCAGGCCGTGATCGATGGTGAACTGGATGAGCTGAAATCACAGTACCGGCGAATCCTGCTGACCTTCGATGGAGAACCGCCCAACGCTCTTGCCGGCCTTGCGGGGATCGATCATCTGCGCCAGCGCGGACGAACGGCATCACTGCTGGCGCATGGAAATGTGGATGCGATGGTTGATCGTGTGCGCGAACTCAAGCCGAGTTCGATCGAAGTGCGTTCCGTATCGCTCAAAGAACTGTTTCTGGATCATGTGAGGGGGGAGTAATGCTCTGGCTCAAGGCTTGGCTTGAGGTGCGATGGCGCTTTGTTTTTCTGGTGGGATCGATTCTGGTGGTGTGGCTTGCGCCCTTGTGGATCAACGCGACGGGAGTGCAGCCGGGAGTGGCGGCGTCGCGGCAATGGATGGGCCTTCAACTGGGATCGGTCCTGCTTTACATCTTTACGGCGATTTACCTTGCGGGCTCGGGCATCAATAGCCAAACCATGTACGCCGCGACAACGGGATTCCATGGTTCCATGTTCTTCACTCTTTCTCTTCCGGTTTCGCGGCGGCGGCTGCTCTTCGTGCGGACGGGATTGGGCGCTCTTCTAACGTGCATCCTGGTCGTCATCATGGCGGGGTACATTTTGTTCCTGCGACCGGAAGCTACCAGCGCCATGCAAGCCCTGGTGTATATGACGCGGGTCATCGTCTGCACTATGGCCGTCTATGCTTTGTCAGTGCTTCTGGCGTGCGTGCTCGATGAAATGTGGCAGTTCATGGTCGCGTGCTTTTTTTGGATTTTCGTGTTTATGTTGCAGTCCAAGATAGAAGTTGTTTCGCGCGTCAGTTCTCTTCGCGGCATGAGCCTGAATTGCTATCCCATCACGGCGCCGATGCCGTGGACTCCGGTGGTGGCGTCGCTCGTGCTGACTGGCGTCTTGCTGTGGATCTCGGTTCTAGTGGTGCAGCGGAAGGAGTATTAGGCAGTGACACGCCATATCAGAATTCCCAATGGAAGCGCGTGCTGAAAACCGAGACGGGGCCGCGATCGCGATTGAACGCCGGATTGGCAACGAACTGGTAATCCATGGTCCAGTGAATCTGCTGGGGGAATGTGTGATCGTAGTACGTCTCCAATGCAAATTCACGGCCGTATTTCAAGTTGCCGTCGCCGTCCAGGATGCCCGTGCCGCCGGCCATGAGGTATTGCTGGTTCACCTTTGTAATGCCGCTCATCACGACAGCCAGGCCGGCTGCATCGCGGGAGCGGCGCCACGCATCGCCCTTTACGCTTATGCCCAGCGATCCGGTGTGATCGATGTCGGTATACACCCATGCTTCGTTATGGCCGTCGTTCCATCCCACGCGAGAAAACACGCCGATGTTCTTCGTGATCTCCTGTTCCGCGTTCAGGCCGAAGCCATACGAATGACGGTGGGCGTAAGTCTTGGAGATATCCGCTCCCGGAATCGAGAGAGCGGCCTTGTAGCTGCCGAATTCCCCCTGATTGACAAATGCCAAGGGGCGGACAACTCCAGGATGGCCGCCGATGCTGTATCGGCGCTCGCCTTCGACCACCATTCCCCAGTCGTGGAAAAATCTGTCATCGCCCGCAGTGGGCACACCTGGCCACGTGAGGAACTGGTCTTCGGCGGTAAAGCCATTCTGTTGATTCGATAACTGGAAGAATCCATAGCGCAATGCCCACTTCGGTCTCTTTAATTCGACAGAGATGCCGGTTGTGTAGCCCAAGGCGTCGGCGGGATAATCCCAAGTGGCATTGGCGACCAGCGCCCAATTCATGAATTGTTTGCGTGGATCGTTGGCATAGGCGTTGTTGTCGAAGATGTCCTTCGAGCTGTACCGGCCGAAAGTGAACGTGAGCCGCGTAGCCGGCTGATCTCCGGCGAGCGTGAGTTGGTCGGAAGGCACGGCCTCTATCTTACCGCCGAACCCGATGGTCTGCCGGATAAAGAAGCGCGCGAGGTCCTCGTGGGGAGGGCGCGTACCGGCTTTGTAAGCTTCTCCGTTGGTAAAGTCCTCGATGCCGAGAGTATCGTCCAGGCCGAAGCCCTGCCACGTCAACAGGTCGGCGTGGAATTCTGCGCCGCGCCACAACCGGTACCCGCCAAAGAAGTCCAGAGACACGGTCTCGCGGGCTTGCCCTGCGGTGGGCAGGCTGTTGACGCCGGTGTACTTGGCGCTCAAGGAGGGATATCCCTGGCCGGTGATGGTGGTCTGTATGTGCCAGTTCCAAGTCTGAGCTTGCGCTTCGGCAGACTGCGGATTGGCTGGAGCGGCTGAGGGAGCGTCTACCGGCTGGTTCTGTGCAGCAGCCATGGTGGCAGCCATTGCCAAGGCAAGGGCGGTCAACAGGCGGTATGCCTGGATGGATTTCGAGCGTAGACAGGCAAACCGGGGCATCAATGAACCTCTTTGATTAGATGTGTGCGTCGTCCGGCAGGATTCGGGGATAGAATGGAGACGTAACCATACCCCCACTCCGTAGATACCATACCGGGGGTAGGTATTGTCAAGCAAAGGAGTTCATCCATGCCCACCCATGATCGGGAAAAGGTCAAGTTGGTGCAACGATTGAAGAAACTGCGCGGTCAATTGGACGCCGTGGAGCGTTCGCTGACCGCCGATGAGGACTGCGGCGGGCAATTGATGCTGCTGGCGGCGGTGCGCGGCGGCGTCAACGGCCTGATGGGCGAGGTGCTGGAGACCCACATCCGCTTCCACCTGGTGGACGGCGCAAAGGAGCAGATCGCCCCCGAACTGGCCGAAGACCTGATCGACCTGGTGCGTGCGTACTTGAAGTGACAGGGGTCAGAGATCAGAGATCAGGGGTCAGGGGTCAGGGATCAGGGGTCAGGGAATGGCCCTGGGAAGTAGAAGGTTTTTCTATGGTGAAATCGTTTCGGGATTTGCTGGTTTGGCAGAGAG
>PMGP01000271.1:1057-3042 GCA_003156235.1 Acidobacteriaceae bacterium | reverse complement strand
GTCTTCAGCGCCGTGTCGGCCAATCCTTTACGCGCGCCGTGCGTCGAAATGAAGTATTCCAGCACCGTCAGCCCTTCGCGGAAGTTCGCCGTGATGGGCGTCTCAATCACTTCTCCTGACGGCTTGGCCATCAGTCCGCGCNNGCGCGCTTCATGTTGTTGAACATCTCGTCGGCCACCTTCTCGGTCACCGCCGACCACATCTGAATCACCTTATTGGAGCGCTCGCCGTTGGTGATGGCGCCGTCCATGTACTGCTTCTGGACCTCGATCACCTTCAGATCGGCGTCGTGGACCACGGTGTACTTCGACTCCGGGATGACCATGTCGTCCAGGCCCACGGAAAGCCCCGAGCGCGTGGCGTACTGGAAGCCCAGGTCCTTGATGCGGTCCAGCATCCCCACCGTCACTTCCAGGCCCAGATTCTGGTTACAGTAATTTACCAATTGCCCGATGCCCTTTTTCTTCAGCAGGCCGTTGATGTACGGCATCCCCTCCGGCAGCGCGTCGTTCAGAATCACGCGGCCCACCGTCGTCGAAATGTACTGCTTGTTGAAATCCACCGGCTCGATGTGCGTCAGGTCCTGGTCGTCATAGGCCGTGGTCAGGTCCATCACCTTGCCGGTGTAGCGCAACCGGATAGGCGAAAGCGTCTCCACTTCCTTGGCTTCCAGCGCCATCAGGACCTCTTCGTAATTGGCGAAGACGCGTCCCTCGCCCTTGGCGTTCTTCTTGGCCTTGGTCAGGTAGTACAGGCCCAGCACCATGTCCTGCGAGGGCACGGTGATCGGCTGACCCGAGGCCGGCGAAAGAATATTGTGCGTGGCCAGCATCAAAACGCTAGCCTCAATCTGCGCTTCCGGCGACAGCGGAATATGCACCGCCATCTGATCGCCGTCGAAGTCGGCGTTGAACGCCGTGCATACCAGCGGGTGAATCTTGATCGCCTTGCCCTCCACCAGCACCGGCTCAAAGGCCTGAATGCCCAGGCGGTGAAGCGTCGGCGCGCGATTCAGCAGCACCGGGTGGTCCTTGATCACCTCTTCCAGAATGTCCCACACCACCGGCTCCTGCATCTCCACCATCTCTTTGGCCTGCTTGATGGTGGTACAGTGGCCCGTCTGTTCCAGGCGATGGTAGATGAACGGCTTGAAGAGTTCGAGCGCCATCTTCTTGGGCAATCCGCACTGATGCAGCTTCAACTCCGGGCCCACCACAATCACCGAGCGGCCGGAGTAATCCACGCGCTTGCCCAGCAAATTCTGCCGGAAGCGTCCCTGCTTGCCCTTTAAAGTATCAGACAACGACTTCAGCGGACGGTTGTTCGCTCCCCGCAGAATGCGGCCGCGGCGGCCATTGTCGAACAGCGCGTCCACAGCCTCCTGCAACATGCGCTTCTCGTTGCGCACAATCACTTCCGGCGCATGCAGGTCCATCAGCTTCTTCAAACGGTTGTTGCGGTTGATCACGCGGCGGTAGAGATCGTTCAAATCAGAGGTGGCAAAGCGGCCGCCATCCAGCGGCACCAGCGGGCGCAGCTCTGGAGGAATTACCGGCAACACGTCCAGAATCATCCAGTGCGGCTTGTTATCGCTTTTGCGGAAAGCCTCCACCACCTTCAGGCGCTTGGCGTACTTCAGCTTCTTCTGCGCTGACGTTTCCGTCTTCATTCTTTCGCGCAACTCCAAGCCCAGCTCTTCGATGTTGACCCGCTTGAGCAGTTCCTTGATGGCCTCGGCGCCCATCATCGCCTTGAATCCCGAGGGACGGAATTGCGCATCCAGCTCGCGGTACTTGACTTCGTCCTTGATGATCTCGCGTTCCTTCACTGGCGCGTCGCCCGGATCGACCACAACATAGGATTCAAAGTAGAGAATCGCTTCCAGATCGCGAAGAGAAATGTCCAGCAGGTGACCGATGCGCGAAGGCAGCCCCTTGAAGAACCACACGTGCGAGCACGGAGACGCCAGCTCGATGTGGCCCATG
>PMGP01000271.1:368-1009 GCA_003156235.1 Acidobacteriaceae bacterium | reverse complement strand
TGGTGACCTCGCCATGCGACCAACTGCGGATCTTCTCCGGCGATGCCAGCATGATGCGGATTGCGTCAAAATCGGTAATAGGACCTGAAAGCTCAAACGGGTTCGAACGGAACAAGGCGACCCTCCTTGGCGGGCCTCATCGGCGCCTGCCGCGGTTTTTCCCGGGATTCCTGAAGAGTTCTTCCTTCCCGGGAAGCGGCGTTTACCGCTTTCAAGAAGAACTCTAAAAACAGTGATCAGTTGTCAGTGAACAGTGGTCAGTTTTCTTGCTCCATCCACTGTTCATTTCAAACTCTATGCTGCTCGTCGCAGTCGACTGATCACTGATCACTGACCACTGATCACTAGTCGGCGACCGCCGCCACTTCCGGCGCGGGCAATTTTTTGATAAGATCCGCGCGCTTGATCAACTCCACGTCCAGGCAAAGCGATTGCAACTCGCGAATCAGCACGTTGAACGACTCCGGAACGCCCGGCTCAATCGCCGCCTCGCCCTTCACGATGGCCTCGTAAATCTTGGTACGGCCATAGACGTCGTCCGACTTCGCGGTCAGCAGTTCTTGAAGAATGTAAGCCGCGCCATAAGCCTCCAGCGCCCACACTTCCATCTCGCCGAATCGCTGCCCGCCGAACTGCGCCTT
>PMGP01000271.1:0-317 GCA_003156235.1 Acidobacteriaceae bacterium | reverse complement strand
CGCCGTCTTGCCCGAGGAAGGCAGCCCGGCCGAAGCCAGCAGCGCCTTGATCTCGCTCTCGCGCGCGCCGTCGAAGACCGCTGTCCCGAACCAGATGCCGCGCTCCATCCCCGCTCCCACACGCAGCAGCATCTCGTCGTCCAGTTCCAGCAACTGACGCAGCGCAGCGGTTCCGGCGAACTCCTTCTTCATCAGTTCCCGCGTGTAATTGGCGTCGGTGTTGGCGCGTATCAGATCGGCAATCTTTTTGCCCAGCACATGCGCGGCCCAGCCCAGATGCGTTTCCAGAATCTGGCCCACGTTCATGCGCGAAGGCA
>PMGP01000363.1 GCA_003156235.1 Acidobacteriaceae bacterium | reverse complement strand
CAGGCGTCAATATGCGAAATAAAATATGTTACGTGATACTAGTGTCCTGAGTCAGAAATACGCAGCACAAAAATTGCTGTCATCCTGAGCGAACGGTGCCCCAGGCGCACTCTTCAGCCTTTCCGGGGTCNNGCGTAGTCGAATGGGGATCTGTTGTTGTTCTTCAATGAACTTCTGACTCACCACGCCGGCAGCAAATGTAAGTGAATCAAGAATGGCCCCTTCCGGGTGATACGATGGTGAACGTTCTCCAGAAAATCAAAGGGAAGGCGACCTTCCATGACAGTTGCCAAAACTGAGGGGCAAGAACTCGCGCAAAACGGGAGAGGCAGGTTTTGCGCCTGGCGCGGCGGGGCGGTATTGCTGGGCGCGCTCATGCTGGCATGGCCTGCATTCTTGAACGGCTTTCCGCTGCTTTACCCGGATTCAATGACCTATCTCTGGGATGGCCACGTGGTGGCGCGGGCGTTGTTTCTGCATCAGCTATCGGATTACTACGGAGTGCGATCCTTCTTCTATAGCCTGGGCATTCTTCCCTTCCACTGGAACATCTCGCCCTGGCCCATCGTCGCCCTGCAAAGCCTGCTGGTCGCCTGGGTCATCTGGCTACTGGTGCGTTCCTTTCAATCCCCTTCCGTTTCCCCGCGGCGCATGGTGGCGTCTTATCTCCTACTCATTCTCTTTCTCAGCCTGCTGACCGGCGTCAGTTGGTATGCCTGCTTCATCATGCCCGACATCCTCGGCCCGCTTGCCTATCTCTCCTTCTATCTGCTGGCCTTTGCGCGCGACACGCTCTGCCGCGCCGAGCGGTGGGGCCTCTATCTCATCGCCGTGTGGGGGATCACCGCCCACGCCTCGCACCTGTTGCTGGCTGCGGGCCTGTTTGTGCTGCTGGTCCTGTTCGCCGCCTTCGAGCGGTTGCCCTTCTGGCGCCGCGTGCGCAGCCTGGGCGAATTGGCGGCAATCCTTGTGGTGGCGATGGCGGCTCAGATGGCGCTGCACGGCTATCTCTACGGCAAGCCCACATTGAACGGCGAGCGGCCGCCCTATCTGATGGCGCGCATCGTCGCCGACGGCCCCGGACGCTGGTACCTGGAGAATAATTGCCCCCGATTGCAATGGGCAGTTTGCAACCATATCAGCCAATTCACCAGCGATCCGGACGCGTTTCTCTGGGCAGAGAATGGGGCCTACCAGGGCGGATCCGACGCCGAAAGAGCGCAGATCGATCAAGAGGAGATGCCTCTGGTTTTGGCCACGGTTCGCGCCTATCCCCTGCAGCAGCTTTCCATCTCAGCCGCCAACTTCTGGGACCAGTTCTTCCACTACGGCATCTATGGCTTCAATGCGAATGACTGGATGCTGCAACAATTCGATGAAGTGCTGCCCAGGGCGCGAGCCAGTTATCTTGGCAGCCGGCAGGCGCACGATGCTCTGCCTCTCGACCTGTTCACGGAAATTCAGTGGTGGACCATCGTCGCCTCGCTGGCGGCGATTGCCGTCCTGATTCCCTTCCTCTGGCGACGCCACTCCCCCCGGCTGGCCGGCCTCACCCTGGTCGTTACCGCCGCGGTTATCGCCAACGCATGGGTCACGGGCGTCCTGTCGGTCGTCGACGACCGCTATCAGTGCCGCGTGATTTGGCTGGCGCCGCTGTTGGCGGGTATCTTCTTACTGGACTGGCTCCAGCAGCGAAAAAGGGCCGCGCTGGAACCTTGAGAGCCGGGTACTACTCAGGAGGCTTTGGCTTCCTGGGGATTCACCAGGTCGCGCAGCTCCTTGGATGGCTTGAAGAATGGCACCTTCTTGGCCGGAACCTCGACGCGCTCCCCGGTCTTGGGGTTGCGCCCGATGCGGGAGTTGCGCTGGCGGGTGCGGAAGGACCCGAAGCCGCGAATCTCAATCTTGTCTCCNNATCACCGCATCGAAGATGGTCTCGACGATGACTTCGCCGTCGCGCCGCGTCAACTCGCCCGCCGCGGTCACCTTTTCCACCAGGTCTGCCTTTGTCATGTCTTCTAGCCTCCCCTCACAGCATAAACGGATTTTACCCATTCTGACATAAAAAACAAAGCTCCCTTGTGAATTTTAGCCTTTTCCCCTCAATAGTTTGCCGGAAATACCCTGCGCCGGACAAACCGCCAGCCAACTTCGCCCCGCAGCGTATATGATGTCCAATGATATTTCCTGTGCTTTTCCACCCCGGCATAGTACTACAGTTGTAGATGGAAGGTAACGGAGGGAGCAGGGGCCTTAAGGCCCCTGAAAAGAGCAAATTTGAAGGGCCTTCAGGCCCGGGCCTTTGCTTTTTTCCGAAACTCATTCAACTACAACTATAGTCATTGGGGTGAAAGAGCGCGGGAAGAGGGCGAAAACGTGAAAGACGATTCCAAGCGCAGCAGCGCCCAGCCAAAGTACAGCATCGTGATTCCGGTTTACAACGAGAGCGCCCGCATCCCGGCGGCGCTGGCCTCGGTGATGGGCTGCATTCGCACCCGCGGCTGGAATGCCGAGGTTCTGGTGGTCAACGACGGCTCCTCTGACTCGACTGCCGAGGTGGTGCGCGCCTTTGCCCAAACCGCTCCCGAGGTCCGGCTCATTGAGAATCCCGGCAACCGCGGCAAAGGCTACAGCGTGCGTTCCGGAATGCTGCAAGCCCGAGGCAATGTGGTGCTGTTCACCGACGCCGACCTCTCGGCGCCCATCGAGGAGGCCGAACGCCTCTTTGCCGCCATCAAGCAGGGCGCGGACATCGCCATCGGCTCCCGCTGGCTGGAGAAAGACCGCCAGACCCAACGCCAGCCCCTCTATCGCCAATTCTTCGGCCGCTGCTTCAACGCCGTCACCCGCTTCATCATGCGCCTGCCCTTCGCCGACACCCAATGCGGCTTCAAGGCCTTCACCCGTGAAGCCGCCCAAACCGTCTTCCAGCTCCAGACCATCGAGCGCTGGGGCTTCGACCCGGAGATTTTGTTCATCGCCCTCAAGCGCGATTTCTGGATCATCGAGGTTCCGGTCAGTTGGGCCCACGACGCACGCTCCCGCATGAGCTACCTCAAAGACGGCTTCAAAATGCTCCAGGAGATCACCATCGTCCGCTGGAACGCTTTCCGCGGGCGCTACGACAAGCCGGTGGATGCGCCCCCTCGCGTGCCGAAAGAAAGCTAGTGTCCTGAGTCAGAAGTTCGCTGTAGTAATGCATCTGTCATCCCGAGCGAACGGGCCCCAGGCGTTCTCTTCAGCCTTTCCGGGGTCCCCACGAACAGGTCTTCGTTCGTGGGGTGGAGGTTGGGGGTGGTGAGTCGAAGGATCTGAGGTTCGTAGATGAATGCCGAAAAGCAACCGCAGGTCCTTCGACTCCCTTCGCTGCGCTACGGTCGCTCAGGATGACAGTTTTTTTGTTGAACGAACTTCTGACTCAGGACAATAGAAGCTATCTCATAAACCGGTTTTGAAAGGGCACGGCTTTAGCCGTGCCGCAAAATGTCCAATAAAATAGCGGGCTTTAACCCCTGAGGGAACGCAAGCTCAATAGAAGCACTTGATCAGAGGTTTCTTAGAGTACATTTGTCCTCTTTTGTCTCCTTTTGAAGGGCGCTGGCTCCAGAACTGGGGACTTATTACTAATTTCATCGTTGACAGACTGTGCAAGCGGTGATTTGCTTTCCATAGTAAGGAGGAATTTGTACGTCATGCAAGAATCGAGGAGAGCAAGTGCATTATTCATCGCGTCTTTAGTTGTCTCGTGGGCCGTTTTCGGTTTTTCAGGGACAATGCAGGGTGCTGCGCAGGCAGCGAACACAGCGATGCGCCCGGCGCCAAGTCCACTAACGCTGCATGGCAAAACGCATGTGGAACTGATGAAGCCGCTTCATGTCGTGAAGCAATACACGCTGGACCAATTGAAGAGCAATCCGAAGGTAACGCTGGGAGCGGCGCAATTGGATTTCACGCCGTTACTGAAAGACGAAAAATCGCTGCCGAATATCGCCGCGCGGCTGCACGCGCTGCCGCAGCATGTGCAAATGCATGAGTCGAGTTCCGATATCACGGAGGTCGACCAGGGGCTGCTGATTCATCATGTGCTGAGTTATCAGATTCTGCCGGGCAAGTGTGCCGACGCCAATGCACGCGCGCAGTTGGAGAGCGCGGGAGCGAGTTGCTTCAAGAAGCCGAATGCAAGCCAGGACATCGCGGATTTCAGCACCAAGGGCAGCACTCGCTATGTGGCCGATCCAGCCAAGCGCAAGCAGGTGATCGCCGATTATCAGCAGAAGAGCGCACAGGCCGATACGCTGGTGAAACAAAAGATTGCGGAACTGAGAAAATCTCTGGCCGACCCCAAGCAACAGGCGCAGATTCTGGCCAAGGTGGGGCAGACTGAGATGGCGCGGCTCAACAAGCTCAATGACGAGGATCTAAAAGAAGAGGTGGTCAACATGAGCAAGCAGAGCTTCGAGGAGACCTCGTTCGTTCCGCGCGTGTTGCCGGCGCAGCATCCCAGCGTGCCTCTGCATTTGAAAGCAACGGCAAGCGCAGACGAGATTGCGGCGGCGCAGAAATTGATGCACACCACGCTGCCGGAAAATGCCAAAAGTCCGGCGAATTTCCCCCAGTTGCTGCGCATTGCCAAGCAGGAGTCGTTCAAAGAAAAGGACATGTCCGGTAAAGATGAGAAGGGAAAGAAACCGGAGGAAGTAAAGAAGCCGGCAAGCGATGTGACCACGAACCTCGATTTGGGAACCTACTACTATTTAACGGGCTCTACGACAGAAAACTATTACCAGTGGGCCATCAAAGCAAGCGTGACCATCTCCTGGTGCATCATTGGATGCGACTCTACGTACTTTGTGGAGCCGTACCTGGATTTCGACGATGCCTTCGGATTGCGTTTCCCCATTCAAGCCGATTTCACTTATCACAGCGTGGTGCATCCGAATCAAACCGCCGAGGCGACGGTGACTGCCGATTACGAGCCGATTCAAGGCAATGTGCAGGACTTTGAAAGCACGGGATTGCCGTCCGATCAGCTCTTTAGCGGCAAAGAACTGGTGGCGCAGGTGGGCGCCACGGTTGGGATTGACTTCGACCTGCCGATACTTGGCTCGGGAGATCCGAGCATCGGCGCCAGCGTGGATCTGACCGGCATTCTGCCCTATCCGTACACGAACGGTACTTTTCAGCCGCCCGCGCCGGGCACCCAGGGCATCACCAACACCTTTACCCTGACCGAAGTCGATCTGATGGGAGGGCTGGGCAGCTTCTTAGGCGTGATTGGCGCCCAGGTGTACCCGGCCATGGAAGTGAATCTGCACTCCAACAAGCTGCAACTCACGCTCAACGACGAGGTCGAGAACAAGCAGGCCGTATTGACCAAAACCGGAGCGAAGGTGAATGTGGGCGTGGATAAATCCAAGGATAAAGACAGCCACTTCAGCATCGGAAACCCGGTCTATAACCTTGGATTCACGCTCACGCCGGGAATCGATGTGAGCCTGGGAATCTTCCTGCCAATCTGGCCGCTGACCTGGGATCACTACGTCTGGTTCCCAGAGCTTTCCATCGATCTGCCGCCGGGAGGCAGCAACTTCAGTTGCCACGCCGGAACGACTTGCGTGATTGATTTTGAGCCGAAGCGCGCATCCGTTTCGAACGCTGACGCGATGAAGAAGCTGGAGAGCGAAGGTTGTACGAAGCAAGGAAGCCAGATGGTTTGCACGAAAAACATCCAGGGCTTAGGGGATTGCAATCTTGCGATCTACAAGCACTATCTGGCGGGGGTGGATCGTTGTAACGGAGACGCGATTTTATCTCCGGGCGATAAAACTCTATTAGCTGCCGGTTGCCAGCGGATTAACAATGAGATCGGCATGTACGTTTGCCCCGCTGCTTCCTTCAAAACTTGCAAGAATCTGAGCGCCGCCGGCAAAGTCGAGATTTGCTTATTGCCCTTTACGGCGGCGGAGCGAGCCAATGATGTGAAATCGCTGCATAGTGTCGGCTGTAAGGACATACAGACCAGCTCGATGTTCTCTTGCCCCAAGGGAGGAATGGCCAAGTGCCTGCAACTCACGAATGAAGGCAAGGTATTCGGGTGCGAGGAGGAAAAATAGAAATGGAGCGCAAAGACGCGGAAGACAGTCCTCGCCCGCGTCTTTGCCACAAACTCCGAACGGGTTGAGATTTGCGCGGAAAACCTGCCCCGTACAATAAGAAAGAAGTCCCCGCTCAGCCGATGGCCGACAAAGAGAACAAGCCCCAAAAACCCGATGAAGAGCCGACCGGCAAGGTCTACGATTCCCGGCTCATCCGCCGCCTCGGCCACTATCTGCGCCCTTACTGGTGGCAGGCTGCCGTCTCCGCCCTGGCCGTCTCGCTCAAATCCATCTGCGACGTCACCGGCCCCTACCTGATCATGGTAGCCATCGACCGCTACTTCCCCGCTGAGCCTGGTTCCTCACCCTCCACCAATCTTTTCGCTCACGCCCTCGGCACAACCAACTGGCTCACCCGCCGCCTTCCCGCCGATCCTTACCAAGGCATCACCTGGCTGGCCGCCATCTATCTGGCCGCAATCCTTTGCGCATATTTTTTCGAGTTTATCCAGATCTACCTCATGCAGTGGACGGGTCAAAAGCTGATGTTCGATCTGCGGCGCGACATTTTCCGCCACATGCAGCGCATGCACATCGGCTTCTTTGACACTCACTCCGTCGGACGCCTCGTCACCCGCATCACCTCCGACGTAGACGCCGTCAACGAAATGTTCACCGCCGGCGTGCTGGCCATAGTCGATGACTTCTTCAACCTCGTTTTCATGGCCGCCCTCATGCTCAAGATCAACTGGCGGCTGGCCCTGCTCGCCTTCGCCGTGCTGCCTCTCATCCTCATCGTCACCCGCATCTTCCGCGACCATGTCCGCGAGAGCTATCGCCGCGTGCGCACAGCTATTGGCCGCATCAACAGCTTCACCCAGGAGCACATCTCGGGGATGAGCGTGGTGCAGCTCTTCAATCGCGAACAGCGCGCCTTTGACGACTTCGAGGATGTGAACCGCCAGCACATGGTCGCCTTCAAGGACACCATCTTCGCCTACGCGCTCTTTTACCCGGCCGTCGATCTGCTCTCTCTGGTGGCCATTGCGCTGGTTGTCTGGCGAGGCGGCTTCGGCGTGCTGAGCATCCCGCCCATCGTAACCATTGGCGTGCTGAATATGTTCATCCAGTACTCACTGCGCTTCTGGCGGCCCATCCAGGACATGAGCGACAAGTACAACATCCTGCAATCGGCCATGGCCGCCGGCGAGCGCATATTTAAACTCCTGGATACCAAGCCGGAGATTGTCTCGCCCGCCACGCCCCTCACCGGCGATGGCAGCAACAGAATTGAGTTTCGCCACGTCTGGTTCACCTATCAGACACTCACGGAAGAGCAGCAAGCCGCCGTCAACGAGGCTTTTGAAAAAACGCCAGCCGCACCGCAGGTGCTTCCCGGCATCGAATGGATTCTCAAAGATGTTTCCTTCACTGTCGAGCCCGGCCAGACCATCGCCATCGTCGGCCACACCGGCGCCGGAAAAACCACCCTCACCAGCCTGATGATGCGCTTCTACGATGTGACCGCCGGNNTCTTCACCGGCACGCTGGCCGAAAACATCCGCTTCGGCAATCCGGCCATCACCGACGCCGATCTTCGCCAGGCCGCGCGCGACGTCAATGTGCTGGACTTCATCGAGAGCCTGCCCCATCAATTCGACGAGCCGGTGCAGGAGCGCGGCAACTCGCTCTCCACCGGCCAAAAGCAGCTCATCAACTTTGCCCGCGCCCTGGCCTTCAATCCGCACATCCTCATCCTCGACGAAGCCACCTCCAGCGTGGACACCGACACCGAGCTGCGCATCCGCGGCGCGCTGGAGCGCATGGTCGAAGGCCGCACCAGCGTGCTGATTGCCCATCGCCTCTCGACAGTGCAGCGGGCAGAGACTATTTTAGTGATGCACAAAGGCCAGTTGCGCGAGATGGGTACGCATCAGGAATTATTAGCCCAGCGCGGCCTCTACTGGAAGCTCTATCAGTTGCAGTACAAGGATCAGGAACAGTTGTCAGGGGTCAGGGGTCAGTTGTCAGCCGCCGGTGCTCAGTAATCAGTTGNNAATCAGTTGCCGGTGCTCAGTAGAAGCTATCTCCTAAACAGGTTTTGAAAGGGCACGGTTTTATAGCTTGCGGAAAAACTCGGAATTGAGCCAGTTTTGTATCAGGGCACGGCTTCAGCCTTGCCGCAAACGCAACAAAATAAATGATGGGCTTTAGAGCTTATCCGTAAATA
>PMGP01000401.1:3822-4008 GCA_003156235.1 Acidobacteriaceae bacterium | reverse complement strand
TCGCGGCCGAGGAGCAGGTCGAGGACGCAGCCGCCGGCGAGATAACTCTCATGGCCGGCGGCGCGCAAGGCGGCGATGATTTGGAGGGCCGCATCGAATTGGGGCGTGACGGCGAACATGGCTGCTGCATCCATTGTCGCTCGCCTACCCGGTAAACTAAACAGATGAGCGGACGCGGCCTCATCC
>PMGP01000401.1:0-3811 GCA_003156235.1 Acidobacteriaceae bacterium | reverse complement strand
TGGTGCCGGAGCTGGCCAGCCGGGAGCATCTGCGGGCGATTGTGCCGGTGGTGCGCGCGGCGCTGGCGGAGGCGGGGATCGCGCTGGGGGATTTGGACGCGATTGCCGTAACCGCCGGGCCTGGATTGGCGGGGGCGCTGCTGGTGGGGATTACGTACGCCAAGGCGCTGGCCTTTGCGCAGGGGCTGCCGCTGATTGCCGTCAATCATTTGGAAGGGCATATTCACGCGGTACTGCTGCAGGAGCTGGAGACCGAACCGCAGGTCCTTCGACTCCCCTTCTCTGCGCTCAGGGTCGCTCAGGATGACAGCCATGAAGAGGATGAGTCGGCTCTCGCGCTGGTGGTTTCTGGCGGGCATACGCACCTTTATCGGGCGCGGCAGGAGCGGGGAGCTTGGAGTTACCGGCTGATGGGGCGGACGGTGGATGACGCGGCCGGCGAGGCCTTCGACAAGGTGGCCAAGCTGCTGGGCTTCGGCTATCCCGGAGGACCGTGGATCGACGCGCTGGCTCGCTTTGGTAATCCGCACGCCGTGTCGTTCGCGTTTGCGCAGATCAAGACGAAGGCGCATTTGGTGGGGAAGGTTCCGCGCACCAAGGCTGCAAAGACCGCTCCTATTGCCGATCTCGACCCACGATTTATGTTTTCGTTTTCGGGGATCAAGACGGCGGTGCTGCGGTACGTGGAGTTGCACGAGTTGCGGGATGAGGCACGTGCGCGGGCGACACGGCTGCTTGCGCCAGGAGTTGAGGCACGTCCGCCGCAGAGCAAGGAAGAAGCGCTGGCGCTGTGTCCGCAACAGGTGCTGGATTTGGTGGCCAGCTTCCAGTGCGCGGTGGTGGGCGACCTGATGAAGAAGAGTTTTGCGGCGGCCGAATCGCTGGGTGCGCGGCGGATTCTGGTTACCGGCGGAGTGGCGGCCAACCGCGAATTGCGGGCGCGCTTCAGCGCCGAGGCCGCGCGGCGAGGAGTGCGTGTGGATTTTCCGACGCTGGCTCTGTCGACGGACAATGCCGCGATGATTGCTGCCGCGGCTTGGCCGCGGTTTTTGGCTGGGGAGTTTGCGGCGGATTCGTTGTCTGCCGATCCCTCACTGGCGCTGGGAAGATGAGGAATGGATTCCCAGGTCCCAAGATCGGGACCTGGGGCACCCAAAGTGAATGATCCGAACCTCGCTTTTCCGTTGCGGAATCGCGCGCTGCTACAATCAAAAAGACCGAAAAACGGTTAATTTCAACGGATTATATGAGTGCGAATGAGCAAGAAGTTCGACCAATGACGCTGCGACTTTTTAATACGCTTACTGGAAAGATAGACCCGGTGACGCCGGCGGATGGCGAGACTCTGCGGATGTATGCCTGCGGACCTACGGTCTATGACTATGGGCACATCGGCAACTTCAGAACGTTTTTGCAGGTGGACGTACTGCGGCGGTTTTTGAAGTTGACGGGGATGAAGGTTCGCCACGTGATGAACATTACCGACGTGGACGACAAGATTATTCGCAACGCGACGGCGGCGGGCATCGCCATCGGCGAATATTCGGGGCGGTTTGAGCGGGCGTTTTTTGAGGATATGGATGCGCTGAGGGTGGAGCGGCCGGAGGTGATGGCGCGGGCTACGGAACACATTCCGAAGATGGTGGAGTTGGTGCAGAAGCTGGCGGCAGCGGGCGCGGCTTACCAGACGGAGGACGGGAGCTGGTATTTTCGCCTCGCGGCGTTTCCGGAGTATGGCAAGCTGAGCAAAAAAGATTTGGGCGGGATGGAAGACGGCGCGCGGGTGGACCTGGACGAGTACGAGAAGGATTCGGCGCGAGACTTTGCGCTGTGGAAGGCGGCGAAACCCGGTGAAACATCTTGGGAGACGGCGATTGGGCGGGGGCGGCCGGGTTGGCACCTGGAGTGCTCGGCGATGTCGATGGAGTATTTGGGCGAGAGCTTCGACCTGCACGCGGGCGGCGAGGATTTGATTTTTCCGCACCACGAGAACGAGATTGCGCAGAGCGAGAGCGTGACGCACAAGCAGTTTGCGCGGCATTGGATGCATGTGCGGTTTCTGCTGGTGGACGGGCGGAAGATGTCCAAGAGCGAGGGGAATTTTTATACGCTGCGCGATCTGCTGCTGAAGGGGTACAAGGCGTCGGCGATACGGCTGGCGCTGATTTCGGTGCCCTACCGGCATCAGTTCAACTTTACGTTTGATGGACTGGCCGAGGCGACCAGCGCGGTGGAGCGGCTGCGGACGTTCCGGCAGAGGCTGATGGAGGGGAACTTCGCGGCGGGGTCCTTCGCGGACGGCGAACGTTCTTTTTTGCAGGCGGCTGCGAGGAAGGCACAGGAGGAGTACAGGTCCGCGCTGGCCAATGATTTGAATACGGCCGAGGCGCGGGCGCCGATCTTCGAGCTACTGCGGGCGGCGAATACAGCGATGGACCAGGGAGAACTGAAGGCCGGCGACCGGGATGCGATTCTGGTGGTGCTGAAGGATTTTGACGCGGTCTTCGATGTGTTGGAGGACCGGGACGGCGAGGCTACGCAGCGGGCGCTCAAGTGGGCGGAGCAGGAGGGCCGGATGAATGAGGTTGCTCCGGAACTCATGGCGCGGCAGGGGCTGACGGATGCGGCGATTGAGGCACTGATGGCGGAGCGCGAGTTGGCCAGGAAGCAAAGGAATTTTGCGCGCGCCGATGAGATTCGCAAGGAGTTGGCGGACAAAGGCGTGGTGATAGAGGACACAAAGGACGGGGTAAAGTGGAAGCGGAAGTAGGGCGATGAAATTGGAAGTTGATTTCGAGATTGAAGAAGATGGGCGCTGGATTGCGGAGATTGAGCGGCTGCCTGGTGTGCTGGCATATGGCGCAACACGCGAAGAGGCGCGAACGAAGGTAGAAGCACTGGCAAGACAGGCTGTTTTCGATGTAGCAAGTTAGCCACCGCTTCGCGGTGACGAGCGAGTTAGCAAGTTAGCGGTTCAATTCATTTTCCCATTTAGTAACTGGAGGATCATCAATGGAAGCGAATGAAGTGCAAGAGTTGGAGGAACACGCGGAGCACGCGGAGCATGATCGGATGATGATGCCTGTGGCGCTGACCATGACGATTTTGGCGGTGCTGGTGGCGGTGGTCACGGTGCTGGGCCATCGTACGCACACCGATGCAATTCTTAACCAGACCAGGGCAGCGGTGGTGCAAAACCAGGTGGCGGATGAGTGGGCCTTTTACCAGGCGCACAAGATCCGCACGAACGACACGGATCTGACCTCCGACCTGATGAGCGTGGTGGCGATTGCCAACAAGGATGAGGCGAAGAAGAAGACCAAGGGCTACGCCGACCACCAGCAGCATTGGGCCACGGAACTCAAGGAAAGCGAAGACAAGGCCCACGAAAAGGAAAAGAAGGTAGGTGAATTCGAGGAGAAAGTGGAAGCAGCCGAGGCCAAGGCCGACCGCTTTGATCTCGGCGAGGTGCTACTGGAGATTGGGTTGGTGATTACCTCGATCACGCTGCTGACGCACAAGCGCATCTACTGGTTTGTGGGACTGGGATTTTCGGTTGTGGGGATAGTGGCGGCGACGCTGGGCGTGCTGTTGAAATAGATCGGGCAATCCCACCCTTTCCGCAGAGGACGCGGAAAGGATGGGGCACCCATGCTTCCTGAATCGGGATGGTGGTAGACTGTTTGCGATATGAAAACCCGCATGTTTGCCGCGCTTCTCGTCCTTTGCGCCGTTTCTCTTGCGGCGCAAGCGCCCGCCACTCCTGACGCCTCAACCGTTCCAATTCCTCCTCCGCCTTCCCCTTCGGACG
>PMGP01000209.1 GCA_003156235.1 Acidobacteriaceae bacterium | reverse complement strand
AAGGCGCTCGACCTGGGCGTCTGGTGGCGCGAGCAGACCGGCCTGCCGCTGCCCCTGGGAGGCAACGCCATCCGCCGCTCGCTGGGCGCGGAAAAGCACAAGATCATCTCCAAAGCCCTGCGCGACAGCATCCAGCACGCACTGGATCACCGCGAGGAGGCGCTGGAATACGCCATGCAGTTTGCCCGCGATCTGGATGTCCGGCTGGCCAACCGCTTCGTCAGCATGTACGTGAATGAGCGCACCCTGGACTACGGCGCTGACGGCCGCGAGGCCATTCGCACGCTGCTCCAGATGGGCCACGAGCGCGGCATCATCCCCATCGCGCCGCAGATTGACTTCGTCGATTAGAACGCAACTTTCCCGTGTACCCGCACCTGTCCGCCCTGGGGCCGAAAATACACTCTTGCGATTCTCTGTTTCCGGATGATACTATTTGCGAGAATTCACCCATGCACAGCTGAATGATTTCTTCTTGAGAAAGGGATATCTCGATGAAGGCCTTGAATCTGTTTGTTTTGGTTTGCGCGTTCACACTGATGGCACTGCCCCTGAGAGCAGGCTCGCTCAGCCCCTGCGGCTCCGTGGCAGGCAACCTGGTTACAAACTGCGGTTTCGAAACTGGCAATTTCACCGGATGGACGGGCAGCTCTGCGGGGACCTTTGTCACCAGCTCCTATGGTTACGTTGGCCCCAATTCCGGCCCCAATTCCGGCAACTACTATACTGCTATGGGACCGGAAGGCTCGGACGGCACCCTTTCTCAGACGCTTTCAACGGGCGTTGGAACGGGCTATACCTTTGCTTTCTACCTCGCCAGTGTCGGCGATGACCCCTCGGATTTCTCGGCTTACTGGGACGGCACCCAGCTTCTCTCCCTGACGGATCCCAATAGCAATAGCGACGGGGCGTACGCTCTCTACACGTATTCGGTAACGGGCACCGGCATGGACACCATCCAATTCGACTTCCGGGATGATCCATCGTACATGGCGCTCGACGACATCTCCGTGTCCCCGAATTCCCAGTCCCCTGTTCCCGAACCGGGCACCTTGAGCCTGTTCATCCTCGGCCTCGGCCTCGCCTTCTTGGGACGCCAACGCCTCCTTGCCTGATCCTGATGCAGACTGGAATTGAACTGAAACCGGAAGCGCTCCATCGCGCTTCCGGTTTTGCTTTTTGGCAGCAGAGTGTACGAAAGACACCTCGAATTCTTGCTGAGGTCCGAAAGGACAGTTGCAGACCATGGAGGGGTGGGTGTTGGCAGCATATGCCGGTGGCGGCGAATGAATTACCTTAGGCACCCGTATTTCTGCTCATTAGTTATTGAAGGCACTTAAGTTTCTTTGCCGATCTCTAAATTATTTTTAACTATCGCCGATGCATACACTATCGAGGTTGTTCTCATGCTCGCCAACTCCAAGCCCGTCTACCTTCTCGCATCGCCCGATCCTGCATTGCTCGCTGATCTTGAACCGGTGCTTGCCGTCGACGGAGCGCGCGTGGAAATCTTTCTCTCCGCCGAGACAGCTCTGCTCGCGTTGACCGCTGCTCATGCGCCGACCCTGGCTCTGATCGACGTCAATTTGCCCGATGCGAACCTGCCAGGCAGCTCGCCCACTCTAAGTGTGGGACAGTTGCTGGCTGCGGCGCGCGCCGAGGCTGTGGGCCGCCGTTACCCGATTGTCCTGATTTCGGACACTGTCACGCAGGAGTGGATCGACCGTCTGGCCGAGGGAGTCATCGACGACCTGGTGCCGCGCTCCGCCGAGCCTGCCTTTCTGCGGCTCCGGCTGCAAGCGGTGCTGCGCGAGCATCGCCGCTCTCGCGAGTTGGAAATGCTGCGCGAAGCCACCGCCCTCAACGCCCAGATCGACCGCCTGACCGGCGTCTACAACCGCGAAACCATGCTCTCCATGATGTTTCGCGAAACCGACCGCGTGCAGCGCATGAACAGTTCGCTGTGCGTGATTCTCTTCGACATTGACGACTTCGGCCACTGGAACTCGCGGCTGGGCTCGGAGACCTGCGACGAGCTGCTCTGCCAGGTGGCAACCCGCACCGCGCGCCTGTTGCGCAGCTACGACCTGCTGGGCCGCGCCGGCATGGATGAGTTTCTAATCGCTCTGCCCGGCTGCTCCAGCGTCAACGCGGTCATGATGGCCGAGCGTCTGCGCATGGATGTATTCTCTGTGCCCTTCCGCGTCAACGGTGATGCCATCCGCCTCTCAGCCTGCTTCGGCATCGCCTCCAGCATGGGACGCTCCCCGATAGTGGTTCTGCGCGAAACCGAACAGGCGCTGCTGGTGGCCAAGTCCAGCGGTCCCGAATCCATTCAGTGCGCCGGCGACTTTCCAGAACCCAACGCCGCCCCGGTCGCCTTTCTCTCCTCCACCTCCGAGGACGAACTGCTTGCCTGGTAGGGTGGAAGCACATGCCGGTAGCAACCCGTCGTCCGCACCGTAGGCGCAATGGTTGTTAGCCCCGCGCTTCAGCGTGGGGAAAGTGGATCCCGCAGATTCACTCCGGAGTCCCGTAGGGACGGCGCTGATGCTCCGTGCTCTTCAAACATTTTTGCGAGAAAAATGGAAAAACACAATCCAGGAGCGACTCCCGTAAATGTCAAACTTCCACTGCCACCCCGGCAAAGCCGAGGGTTATCCCTTTTGCAATAGCTGACAGAATGCAGCAATGAATGATTTACTGTTGTGAGAGAAATCATATGGAAAACCTCGCACTCAAGAATTCATCTCGCCAATGGGGAACGTAAAGGCGTAGCGGGCGCCTCCAACTCCAGAAACTCCTGAAAAACATCGTTCGACAGCAGCCGTCCTTGCGCGGTCAGCCGAACCGTTTTACCGTCTGAACTCAGCAGCCCATTTTCCGCCAACCGCGCGACGGCTTGAAGCGCCGGCGCGACCATCGCCTCGCCAAACTCGCGCTGCACTGCCGCTACTTCAACGCCCACATTCAGCCGCAGGCCGAGAAACCAGGCCTCTTCGTGCTGCTGCGCGCGGGTGAGCCAAGTGGTCTCAACCGGCTCCGAGCTCTCAAGATATGCCTTCAGGTCGTCGGTGGTGGTGGAGCGCAGAACGCGATGGTCTTCGTCCGCTGCCAGCATGGACGAGGCGTCGAGGCCCAATCCGAGATAAGGTCGCCTCTGCCAGTAGCGCAGATTGTGCCGCGATTCCTTTCCCGTCCGGCAGAAGTTGGAAATCTCATACTGCTCCAAACCGGCCTTGTCCAGCCTCTCAATCGCCTGCGTATACATTTGCGCAAGGTCATCGTCGCTGGGAACCAGATCAGCGTGGTAGCGCGCGCCATGCGCCATCACCTCGCGGCCCAGTCGCGAATCCTGGTCCACCTCCAGCATGTAAACGCTGGCGTGAGGGATGCCCGCATCCGCCAGCCCCTCCATCATCTTCAACGACTCCTGCCATGAGGCGAAGGTCTGGCCGGGAAGACCTGCGATCAGGTCAACATTCAAGTTGCAGATGCGTGCGGCTCGCAGCCGCATTACGTCCGCGAGCACCACGGCGCGATTATGCAGCCGCCCGGTAGCCGCCGCTTCGCGGTCAACGAACGACTGCACTCCCAGGCTGACGCGGTTCACGCCGGTCGCAACCAGCGCCTCCAGAGTCTGATCGGCAAGCTGGCCCGGCGCGCATTCGACAGTAATTTCGGCGTCCGGCTCCAGGTCAAACTCCCCGCGCACGGCGGCGAACAGGCGCGCCAGCAGCTCGGCGGCGAGCAAACTCGGCGTTCCGCCGCCCAGGTAGACCGTGTCCACGCGGCGCGGAAGCTGCACGCCCATCCGCGCAGCCCATGCGGGGGCCGCGGCTAGATCCTCGATCACACTATCCACATAGCGGGCGTGTTCGCTGGCCGGATAAACCCCCGAGGCAAAGTTGCAGTAGGTGCACTTTGACCGGCAGAAGGGAATCGAAATGTAAAGGCCGAGCGCGCCGCCCGCGGGAATAACCATAATGGGATTGTTTCATGGGCGCGGGCCACACTCCTGTTACTGTTCCTTATTGCTGCTCATGTAAGAATTGAATACAAGGAGAACCCCGTTTGAGAGCCTGGCCTGTGGTGGGAATCGCGCTGATACAAGTTCTTCTGCTTGCTGCCCACTGGTTCCTCTATCACACCTGGATCAGCTTCTGCTGGCCTCTGAGCCCCTTGGTCCTGCTTGCGCTGCAAGCGGCGCTGTGGCTGCTGGCCTTCAGTTTCATCACCGCCGCGCTGCTCGGGTTCCGCTTCGCTGGCCGATTGGTCACGCTTCTCTATAGGATTGCAGCCGTATGGCTGGGGCTGCTGAACTACTTCTTCTGGGCGGCCTGCCTCTGCTGGCTGGCCGCCTTTGCGCTGGCTGTCCTGGGATTGCCGGCAAACCGGCCGCTCATCGCCGCCGCGTTCTTCACTCTGGCGCTCGTGGTCAGCGTCTATGGCCTGGTAAACGCGCGCATCATTCGCATCCGGCGCATTCCCGTCCTACTCCCAGGCCTGCCTGCATCCTGGCGTGGCCGCACCGCTCTCGTGGTCAGCGACCTGCACCTCGGCCACGTGCACGGAGCCGGTTTTAGCCGGCGCATCGCGGCGCTGGCCGCAAGCCTCAACCCGGACATAATCTTTCTTCCCGGCGACCTGTTCGACGGCGGCAAGTCCGACGCCGTGGCGCTGACCGAGCCCTTCCGCGCGCTGGCCCCGCCCTTCGGAAGCTACTTCTCCACCGGCAATCATGACGAGTTTGGCAACGCCGCCCTCTACGGCGCAGTCCTCACCGGCGTCGGCATTCGCGTCCTGGCCAATGAAATGGTCACCATCGATGGCCTGCAAATTGCCGGCGTCTCCTACGGTAACTCCGGCTATCCCATCCGCCTTCGCGCCATTCTGGAGCGTCTGCATCTCGACCGGGGCAAAGCAAGCATCCTGCTTAATCACGTGCCCAGCCGCCTGCCCATCGTCGANNGGAACCTGGGGTCCGCCCATGCGCGTCGGCACCCGCCCGGAGGTCGTGCTGTTCACATTCGAGTAGTTTGGTTTTGTACCATAATAGAAGTACGCTTCCAGGGGAGGTTCGCCTTCACCATCACTGAATTATCCAGCGAGGAATTCGATCAGAACCCAAGCCGCGCGAAAAGAGCGGCCAAAGACGGCCCTGTCTTCATCACCGATCNNCGGTCGGCCGGCCCATGTGATGCTGTCTATCAAGGAATATCAGCAGATTATAAACAAAGGGAAAAGTATTCTCGACCTGTTGGCCATGCCAGAAATGGCGGAAATCGATGATGATTTTGAATATCCTCGAATGGGGGATGAGTTCCCCCGGCCGGTAAATTGGTCCTTATGACTACTTCCATGGCGCACCTTGTCTGGGAACCGGGAAATACTCGGCAAGGGAATTGAAAAGATTTTGATTATCCTAGCTGGCGCCGTCGTGCGATAATCGCTGCAAAGCCAAATTGAGGGTTGCCGATGATGCTGCCTGATCTTCAATACGCGGAGCATTATTTACTGTCAGCCAAAGAACTTTTGAAGAATCAGAACCTGTTGTTTTTTGCGCTGCTCGGATTTTACATTTTATCGAAACTCTATCCTAAGCTGTTTGCCAAGCTGCTCGTCAATCCTCTGTTTGCTCCATTTGCAATTGTGGTTCATTGGTTTCGCAGGAGCGAACATAGGCGCAAGGAGGAACGAGCCCGCAATTGGCCGACGCAAGCGGCGAAGATCGATGTGGTGACCGTTCCCAAGCGTATTTTGACTGGACATGATAAAAACAACCACCTGCTCGAATCTTCGGCTACTCTTTCCTATTTTTATCACCGGCCAGATTTGCAGATGGGCGAATATGTACGCAAGTTTTCCAGCCGGGAAGTAGCATTGCGCTGGGTGGAGCAGTACAAGGGGCGCTCCGTGGCCGTTCATGTGAATCCGGACGACACCAGCGAGTCGATTTTGCTGGATGACGATCTGAATGGGCTGGATGTGCTGACGGAGACCGAGTTGGAGGCGCGGATGCCTGCCGCCGCGACGGTGAAAGAAACCGCCGCCGAGGGCAAAGAGCCGAAGATCATTCCGCGCTGGATTCTGGTGGCCTGCGGATTCGCCGAGCTGATCTGTCTGGCCGGGCTCGGCGTCAGCGGGGTTCTGCTGGGCATCAGCGTGATGCGGCACGGAATGACGCTGAGTCCGTGGATGATCTGGAGCGGCACGACGCTGATGGGGATTTTGTTTTTCTTCTTTGTTTTTGTGCGTTCTCGTTACAAGGTGGATTGGAAGCGCTGGTGTCCGGGTTGGCTAAGTTGGACGAGCGGCCTGTCTTCGACCTTTAGCGGATTGTTGCCGTTTATCAGCCACGTTCATCGCTGGCTGCCGCTGATTGTGCATCAGTGGGCGCATATATTGCAGCCGTATTTTCCCGGTATCTTCGGCTGCTGCGGGTTTCTGCTGCTGACCTCGTTCTATACGGCGGTGATCCGGTCGCAGGAGCAGCCATGGCTGGAGGTTGCCGAGGAGTTAGCCGGAGAGCGGAGTTAGCGTTGTAAGCCGGAGAACGATGAACAGGACATTGAGTTCTGCACGATCCCACCCTAGATCACCCCAGCAAGCAAAGTTCACTCGCCGGGGACCCCGATAGCCGCAAAAACAAATGCGCGGCGAGGGTGGGGCACCCAGTAAACTGCTGAGCTCTGCTTCACTGAATCAGGCCGCGCCGAGCGGTAGCATGGACACTTACGTATTACCGGGCCAGAATACCGGCATCTAATCGACATCGAGGAGGTGACTGCCATGAGCGAGGCAAATAAAGCGCAACCGAGTGTAGTCCGGACCCGCCTTCATGGGATCGAGCTGCTGCTGAATTCCCGGCTCAACAAGGGCACTGCCTTTAGCGAAGAGGAGCGCACCGCCTTCGCTCTGCATGGCCTTCTGCCGCCTCACATTGGAAGCCTGGAAGACCAGCGGGAACGCCGCC
>PMGP01000264.1 GCA_003156235.1 Acidobacteriaceae bacterium | reverse complement strand
ATAAGGAGTTACGGGACGTTTCCGCCTCTGTTGGCAGCTTCCGGCTGAAATGCGGCGCGACAAGGACATACCGGGACGATGATTTGATGGAAGGCTTCTGAGGATCATTATGCGACAAAGTGAGGAAATAATCTGCGACGAAAACAGAGATCAGAGATCAGGGATCAGGGGTCCGGGCGCTTTGCCAGGGTCAGTGCTGAGTCAGGTTCAACGGCTGCGGGAGATTGCCGGGGTTGACGGGCTGGGGTTTAGAGTGGTGGAGACACCATGAGCAACTTCAAACTGAAGGCTACGTACGCGCCGGTCAAGGCCTACTACGATACGCTGGAGCGCTTCGGGCGGGGCAAATTCGACAATGAGGGGAATGTGCGGCGGGCCTTTGAGTCGCTGCTGGAGAAGTGCGCCCGGTCTTTCGAGTGGATGGTGGTGCCCGAGTACCAGATTCAGCGTACGGGGAAGAACCCTCTGCGGGTGGATGCGGCGGTGCTGGACGCGCTCAATATTCCGCTGTGCTGTAGGGGCCGAGGAACCGTGAGCCGTTGAAATGAATCAAGTGCGAAGGTGCGTCGGCAACCCACACTTCAGTTTCCCATGCGATTTCGCCGAGGTAGCGGCTCATAGTGGATCGATTTGGAAACGCAGTGACGTAAACTAATCCCGCCCTCGACTTGGCAAACAGCTTTGCCAGTTCAGCATGACGCTTCCCATCAACCGGCCCGTGGCTGGTAACGGACTCTATGAGGAGCAGCCAGTTGCGGTCGGGATAATGCAACACCACATCGGGCATCTTCCCGTGAGTTTCGACTCCGACGCCGAGTTTAGCAAGTAATGGCTCCTCGAAGTAGCCCCACTTTTCGCCGGTGTCTCCAGCGTAAATAAGTACAGCTCCAGGAGCAAAGCGCGGGGCGAAACTTTGTATGATCTCTCTGATTAACTCGCTGTGTTCGCCGGGACTAAGCTTTATCATCTTACCGGGCGCAATTTGGACGGGGACAAGGTTCTGTTCACGCACGTTAGCGTATCGTGCAGCCAAAGTTACGCTCTTCGCAAGGTAAGCACTCAGATTGCTCTTCCACGTTGTTGTGCCGAATCTGCGAAGTAAATCTAGAGCCGAAGTCTCTATCTGATATACGGCAGCAGGACTGTTCACCGGTCGTGTCGGATTATCGGGATTATAAACAGCAAGTCCGGCGTCGACGAACTGGTGCATGGTTTGACGCCGAATCGTCTCTCGTGTATTGGGTGCATAGTCTTTGTCGTAATGGTCGCGGATCCAATCCATGATTGGAGTGATTCCCATTAGCGGGCTTTCAGCCTGCGACCAATTTCTTTTTGGTTGTAGGTTGAGCAGGGCAAGCAGTGAAAGCGCGGAACGTTCATTCTGCTGTGCTTTTGGTAAGCCGAGATCGGCCAGAATTTGCAATGCTGATTTAAGCAGTACTTTCTTGTTCATCCTGTGAGCCCCTGTGCAATTGCGTCCATTCTAGCTTGAGAAATGGCCCCTTGGCTGCGTGCGCACTCACCAATTGCGATTAGTGTGCGCCGATCGGGGAACTTCATCTGCCGAAGGTCGGTGGCATTGACCTGTGTGTGTCCGTTAAAACGGCGGAAATTCTCGTCTACCGCTGTGGTGTTGAGAAAAACCGCCAATCCATATGCGAGCGATTCGATCAATCCATGCCTTTCTTCGTGAAAGACATTCAGATGGTTTTCAAAACCTAGAAGTTTCGCGGTGGGGAATTTGTCAGGTCTCACCACGCTCGCAATAATACGGCGCGGTTCCTCCTTGGATGAAAACCGCCGGACCACTGTATAAAAGCCGTTAGGGTAGAGCCACTTTCTCGTTGCTTCGTTGAGTTGAATTGCGTTTCCACGCTTGATCCCTTCTTTTGGCCAGTGAATGGCTTGGCCACTGAAGTGGCTTGGATAGAGCAATGGCACTGTGTTCTTGCCCGGCTTCTCCTGGATATATTCGAGCAATCTAAAGTCAACGACGGGTCCTGTAGAGACTTCAATTCCAAGGTCGGCTGTGGTAAATTGAACGCCCTTGGACAGTTCAAGGGCGTTATATCCGAGCGAGGTTGGAACGTGAATAAACTTGTCCTGATCATCCGGGAACACAATCCTGTCAAAGGGCTGCTCATGAGTCATAAGGTCACTGAAACTATCATCGGTAGAGTTGGATACCGTGACGCTACTCTGGACCCCAGCGCACTCCAGCCGCATGATGACGTTCTCTTGCAGCACGTCGTCGTCCTTGAACGCTTTGGATCGTGATGCGAATAAGTGCAAGTGTCGCAACGCAGCGCGGCTCAGCAGGAATTCGCGGAACGGGCGATAGTATGGGCCATTGCAAAAACTGCGCGGGATGATGGCGACTAGCTGACCGCCCGGCTTCATCTGTGATAGGGCTAAGGCGACGAAAGCCGAGTATAGATTTACTGTTTCGATGCCTACCTGCCTCAAGATCATGCGATGACTAGATAGGCTGTGGATCTTTTTGTATGGCGGATTCAAGATCGCATGTGTATATCTCCGAGGAGCTAAAGTTTGCATTGCAGCAGCCTCGATAAAGTCATCTGGAATCACACGATAGGTTACGGGGAGCCGAGACTGGTAGCGAGCCAACGTCCGATCAAGGTGGTCGCTCAGAATTGGGTCTATCTCATAGGCGTCTATCTGCGCATCGTGAAAGGAGAATCCGTCGGAGGTAGCCCAACGGTCGAGGAAGGCACAAGTGAGCGCGCCGACCCCTGCCCCTGCATCAAGCAATTTGCATTTCGGCAGTGTGCTTGGCGGAAACAGCGAGGCCATGAATCGCGCTACTGGCGTGGGCGTCATGAATTGCCCCAGCGAGGACTTTCGCTTTAGGGAAATTCCCGGCGCGATTGCTCGACGTATGCTATCCGCGTGCTCAAGTAGCTGAATCGGCATTATTTGCCCACCTCGGTGAGCGCCCCGTGAAGTGCTGGGCTATCGTCTAGTCCCCATCATTAGGAGACGTTTCAATCATACGACGAAGACGGCACGAATCGGCGGGAGAACATTACTGACTGGGCGCTGGCGGAGTTTCGGAAGCATTATGGTGATAAGAAGATTTCCAAGTGGGATATCTTTCACTACACCTATGGGCTGCTGCATCATCCGGAGTACCGGACGACGTATGCGGCGAATCTGAAGCGGGAGTTGCCGCGGATTCCGATAGCGGCGGAGTTTTGGCGGTTTGCGGAGATTGGCGCGGCGCTGATGAAGCTGCATCTCGAGTATGAAAAGCAAAAAGAGTATCCGCTGGGGCGGAGGGAGACGGGCAAGCTGAATTGGCGTGTGGAGAAGATGGCGCTGTCGAAGGATAAATCGAAGTTGCGGTATAACGAGTTTCTCCACCCCACGGACGAAGACCTGTCCGTGGGGACCCCGGTTTCTGACGTTGAGCGGGATTCCGGCGGAGGCGTTTGAGTACCGGCTGGGGAATCGGAGCGCGCTGGAGTAAGTGGTGGATCAGTACCGGGTTTCGGCCGATGCGCGGTCGGGGATTGTGAACGATCCGAACCGGGAGGATGATCCGGAGTACATTGTGCGGCTGGTGGGGCAGGTGGTGACGGTGAGCGTGGAGACGGTGCGGCTGGTGCGGGAACTGGCGGGGTTGGGGATTGAAAATGCAGCGAGTTAGCCTCCGCTTCGCGGAGTTAGCGAGTTAGCAAGTTAGCGATAGATTGGATTGATGCGGCAGATGAGCGCGGCTTCACCGCGTGGGTTGATTTCTAAAAACTTGTGGAGGGGGTTGATGTCAGGGTTAAAACCCTGACCAACCAGTCGTGCCCCGATACAAAGCTCCAATTGTATTTTCTTCAAGTCGTGGAAGGGCGGCGAAGGCCCGTGCCTGAAGGCACCTGCGGATTCGCACTCTTTCAAGGGGCTGAAGCCTCCCTGCTCCCTCCGCCCCTTATTCATGGGCTGAAGCCTCCCTGCTCCCTCCGGCAAAGCCGTATCCGAAAGAGAAACGAGCATGGACCGGGTGGTCCGCGCTACAGCCGGCCTGGNNTGGTTCCCGGCTTCCCATCCTATCGCTTTCGGGGCTTGCAATGGAAACGTGGGGCGGCTGGTATCGCGACTGCGCGATCTGGTGATTGCTTCGGGCAAGCGCGGACGAGGACGTCCGCGCTACAGCCGGCCTGGAGGCCGGCGCTACATTCCTGTGATTACAAATTCAAGCGGTCACGGTACTAGGCGACTTTCCGTAACCGATCCCGCAATGAATCTGTATTTTGTTGATTCGGAATGTTTTCTCATGCTTGGAAACCTCTGAAAGCTTGACACATGAAGGGAACCTATTGGCAGGAATGCAGGCAATCGAGGCTTACTGTAGAACAAAAGCATCCGTCTTCGAAAAGTTGAAAACCGCGGGAATCTGCGCGGACTTCAGATGCGGCGTGGCTGCGCCAATGCGCGTCATGCCTTTCTCGGTCTTCACCTCGCCGCTCTCGCGGAACTTCGGCACCTCGTCGGCCGCGTAGCTGAGCCATTCGCCCACAGTTATCTTCTGGTCCACCGGCTTCCAGTCCGCCTTTCCCTCCACCAATCCTTCCTGTGTCAGCGCATAACTCAGCAGACCCTGGTGCATGGTCTCAGACTCCCGCGCCGCCTGGTTGGACTGACTGGCCGCCAGAATCCGCATCCTCTTGTCATAAGCAAGCTGGCCCAGCCCGCGGCTGCCGATAGGCCCCGGCTTGAAGTCGTTGGCCTCGACGCTGCTGGCCGAATCGCAGGAGTCGAGCACAAAGGTCATCTCACCGGCATCGATCGGCCGCAGCCACTCGGCCAACTCATCGGCCGAGATCGCACTCTTGAGCATCGCGTCATCGACGCCTTGGCAACTGCCCTGAATGTCGGAAGGAAGAATGTAGAACTGGCCGTCCTTATCGCCGTAGCCATGGCCGGAGAAGCTAAGAAAGAAGACATCGTCGGGCGTAGCCGCCGCGGCAATCTCCTTGAGCGCGTCGCGAATACTCTGCTTGGTTGCCCCGCTCTGCGTAACCGTTGATACCAAACGCACTGCCTTCACGTCCAATCCACGCGCCGTAAGCCTCTCGGCGAGAATCTCGCTGAGTATTTCGGCATCATTGGCCGAGCCATGGAGTTCGCACCCTGTTGCCTGATAGTGGTTCACGCCAATCTGCAACAGATAGGCGCGCGGCTTGGCGGGTGGTCCCGGCACGTGGTTGAAGTTGGTTGGGGGCGTGGTCGCGCTCTTGATTTGTTCGCGCTGATGGTCATCGTGGTTGAAGGCGTAGGCTGTGAATGCGATCTGCTTCGCAGAGGCAGGCAGTTTGATGTCAGGGAAGGTAAAGTAGCCGCTCTGAAGCGGATGGTCGAGCGGCGAATTCGCGACCAACTGTCCGTTGCGAAAGAGGCGCAGGTTCTGCAAGCCGCTGGCTTGGCCTTGATCGTTGGTGTGGCTAGCCGCATGGACGACGACATCCGCGCGGCCGGGATGCTTCTTCGAGGCGCTGACCGACACGATGGCAACATCCGGCTGCACGCGATTAGTAATCTCGGCAATGGAGCGGATAGGCGGCAGCTGTTCGCCGTTCATGATGCGCGCGAGCAGGCGCGGCGTGTAGTAATTTCGCATGAAGATTTCCAGCGGCAGCGCGTGCATCGGATCATCGTCGACGACCCATTGCATCGGAGCACCGCCATCGAGATCGTTGGTATCGAAACGGCCTTCGGGGTCGGCGACAGCCCAATTCCCGTCCTCAAAACTGACGAGCATAGCCAATTCTTTTCCTGTCGCGCTGTCCCACAGGCGAGTGGCGCCGTCGTCACCTCCGGTAACAACAAATTTGCCGTCGAAGGAAAACCCCATCGAATGAATGTACGCGTTACTGACGAACCTGCGAATCTCGCTGTTGTCTTTTCTATCAAGCATGAGGACCGCGGTTTGATCCCGGTTTAGCGTGAGGTAGTACTCGCCGTAACTTGGGAACCATAACATGGTGACTCCGCGCGGCGCAGTCTTGTTGGCCTCATACGCTTCCGGCGAGTAGTTGTCCGGATCGTCGCTGTCCTCGCCGGGGCGCACGAGAGCATTCACCGGCGGCTTCGATGGGGCCACCTCCTTCTCAATCTGTGAACCATCCGATAAAGGCTTCGCGTCTTCTTTCGCAGCATGAAGCGAGAAGGCGCCATCCGCCGAGCGGGTCACTGACCAATGGTCTTTGATATCGCCCGCGAACCGCTGGACCGGTTTGCCGCTCGTCGTGTCCCAAAGCACATCGACATTGTTCTGATTGACCGTGAGCAGATATGGACCCTCTTGTGCAAAATCGACTCGCTTGATCGCCTCAACCTGGCCATCAAACTGCCGCAACAGTTTGTCACCGGCGACGTCCCACATCATTATCGTCTTGGCGCCACCCGCCGTCAGCGCATATCGCCCATCTGGCGAGAAGATCGCTGCGTCGATCCAATATTGATGCTCGAACCGCCGCAACTCCTTGGCGGTTTCCACGTTCCAAACACGTGCCGTCCAGTCGTTGCTACCAGTCAGGAAAAACTTGCCGTCCCTTGAGAACGCAACCGTATTCACGGAGTAATCGTTCATCGGAAATCGGCGCAGCAATTTTCCATTGAATGAATCCCAGAGGCTGGCTTGCGCGAAGCTTCCCGTAAGCACGTAGCGCCCAATGGGCGAGAACGCTACGCGGTCGAAGCTGTCGTCGGTGTGGGAGACAATCTGCCACAGCAGTTTGCCGCTCGCGGCGTCCCACAGCGACAATTTCTTGCCACCGCCGGTGAGCACAGAACGATTGTCTTTCGACATCGCCACGGAGTTTACCCTGCCGGGAATGGTCTCGAACCGGTTGAGTTGCTGGCCGCTGGAAGCGTCAAATAGAACCGCTGACCTGCCGCCGCCGGTCAACACCGACTGGCCGTCGGAAGAAAACTCCACCGCAACCACCCTGCCGAATTGACCCTCCAGCCGTCGCAGCTCTTTGCCAGTCCTTACATCCCACAACCGCGTGGTCTCGTCATTGCTCCCTGTCGCGACGGTGTTGCCGTCCGGCGAGAATGCCACAGAGGTCACGACATCGGTGTGGCCCTGAAAGGAGCGCAGTTGCCTCCCGCTGGCGAGGTCAAACAAAAGTGCCGCATTGTAACTATTGGCCAGGAAGTATCGGCCATCCGGAGAGTAGGCCAGGGCCCTCACGTTGCCCGGCAGGCCCAGCTGAACCATCAGGTGAGCAGCAGGAGCGGTTTGCGGACGGGATGCCGCCGCGCCAAGGCCCAGCACCGTCAACACCAGAAGGTGGGTCGTGCTTTTTAGACACGCCATTGCCCGCACCGCTCTCAGACGAAGAAGACTTACCAGTAAGCTATGTGGCAAGCTTACCACCAAACCCTGAAGGCCAACATCGTGTTTCAACAATGGTTTAGCGGTCTATGGGTTCGATCCCGCAAGGATTAATGCGTTTTGTTTTACGGCCTTTTTCGGCACGACTAAAGAGGCTGCG
>PMGP01000420.1 GCA_003156235.1 Acidobacteriaceae bacterium | reverse complement strand
TTGCCCGCGTCCTTGGTGGCCTGGCGCTGCGCGTCGTTGAAGTATGCCGGCACGGTGATCACCGCCTCGGTGACCTTCTCGCCCAGGTAGGCTTCGGCAGAGGCCTTCAGCTTCTGCAGAATCATGGCCGAAATCTCCGGCGGGGTGTACTCCTTGCCCTGGGCCATCACGCCCACATGGTCGCCCTGCTGAATCACCTTGAAGGGCACCATCTTCATCTCGTCGCTGACCTCGTCGTAGCGGCGGCCCATGAAGCGCTTGATGGAAAAAATCGTGTTCTCCGGATTGGTGATGGCCTGGCGCTTGGCCACCTGGCCAACCAGCCGTTCGCCGCTTTTGGTGAAGGCGACGACCGAAGGAGTGGTGCGCGCGCCTTCCTCGTTGGGGATAACTTTGGGCTCGCCGCCCTCGAGGACCGCGACGCACGAATTGGTGGTTCCCAGATCGATGCCGATAATCTTTGCCATGATTTGCCTGCCTTGAGAGAATTTTCGACTGTCTTAGGATGCCAGATTGAGTGATTTATTGTCAAGTTTATATGATGCAATCTCCATAAACTTTATTTTCCGCCAATCCCTCACCCTTGCCAGTGCGATATGTCTATATATTTCAATTGCACATAGCCGATCTTTATGCCACTGTGTGTATAAATTAGCTCATGTTCAATTTTGCTCACTAGCCGCACATCCGGAGCGACTCAAGGGCGGTCCGATTGCCCCTGGCTAGTTCCCGGTGATCAAAACAGCTCCTTCAGCCGATAGCTCAACTAACACCGGAACTCAGGCGCAAGCAAGTAGAAAGGTGATTATGAAAAGAGCTGCAACGCTTCTAGCCCTCGCCGTCCTCCTTGCCTTCTCAGCTAAGCAGATGGCCGCATCCACTGGTTCAGCGCCGTCCTTCAAGGCTGCTCCGGCTGGCAACCTCAAACCAATTCCCGCCGCCGCCGTCGTTCCCTCCAAAACCGCATTGAACTTTACGGTGGCCGATGCGAAAGGTTTGCTGCTGACCTGCGCCAAAGAGCAGCTCGATAGCGACACCTTCAGCGGCTGCACCCTGGCGCCGGGCCGCACCCTCGACGATCTGATGACCTCCATTGTCCGGGCCATCCACGCGCAGCAACAGAAAGACAACGCCGAGTAGAAATAGCGCAGCCAGAGCATTTTCCCTATTTGTATAGAGTGCGGCGTGGACCGGGNNCACTCTATACCAACAGGCAAAATGCTCTAATATCTGTTCCTGCTGCTCATCCCATCCGCCGCCTTCCGCACCTTGGCGTGTATTGGTTGATTCTCCGCCTCGTACCCCACGGTAATGACCAGCGCCACGCGGATGGCGCGCGGAATCTTCAGGATCTTCTTGATCTCGTCCTCGTCAAAATAGCCCAGCATGCACGTTCCCAGGCCAAGCTCGGTTGCTTGCAGGCAAAACTGCTCGGCGGCAATGCCAATATCGATCAAATAAAACGGCCGGTCCTTCAGCCAGCCGGCGACTTGCGTCAGCAGGGAATGTTTTTCGACGGCCAGCACGGCAATCACCGGCGCTTCCATTGCGAATTGATTAAACGAAAGGATTTTGTCGAATGTCGCCCTGGCCACCTGCTGCCTGATCGCCGGATCATCGACCAGGATGAGCTTCCATGGCTGCGAATTGCTGGCCGAGGGCGCCATGCGCACGGCCTCAATCAGCGCCTGCAACTTTTCCGGTTCCACCGCCTTCGGCTGATACTTCCTGACACTGCGGCGCGCTTGCATCAACTCGTCAAATTTCATCTTTCCGCCTCACCATCAAGATAAACCAGCTTCCCTCGGTGCGCTCGCGTATCAAGCAAAAAGTCACGGCGGAGGCGTGAGCAACTCGCCTCCCTATGCTGCCAGCTATCGGACGGGAGCCAATTAGCACCTTTATATTCCTCATCCAGCCTAGATTTCGCACAGAAAACCCCAAGACCTGCGATTTTGTATCAGTTTAGCGACAAATTCGGTGGGGTTAAAGATAGAGGTTTTTCGTCTCCTCCAGGGTTTCCAGTCCTTAAAGAGGGTGCATCTCGGAGGTCATACAACCGGCTAGCATTAAAAAAGTTTTTGTCTTGCAAATGTCTTACGGCGCTGAGGAGTGTCTTACGCGTCCCGCGAATGTCTTACAGACCTCTGGCGGTCGCTCACTGGCGGTAAGACGCTGCATTCTATAATCTCTAATGTTCAGCCCATGACGCCAGCCGCCGCCCAAGCCCGCTACCCGCTATCCCAGGGCGTGAACCCGTGGCTGGTGACGGTTGCGGTGATGCTGCCCACCTTTATGGAAGTGTTGGACACGGCCATCGCGTCGGTGGCGCTGCCATACATTGCAGGGAGCTTATCGGCGTCAAACTCGGAAGCAACATGGGTTTTGACCAGCTACCTGGTGGCCAATGCGGTGATTCTGCCGGCCTCGAACTGGTTTGCGCGACGCTGGGGCCGCAAGCGGTTCCTGCTCATCTGCGTGACCATCTTCACCGTGGCCTCGTTTTTCTGCGGCGCGGCGCCCTCGCTGGGCGCGATACTGCTGGCCAGGATCATGCAGGGGGCCGGCGGAGGGGCATTGCAACCGCTCTCGCAGTCGATTCTGCTGGAGAGCTTTCCCATTCAAAAGCGCTCTATGTCCATGGCAGCATATGGGTTAGGGATTGTGATGGCCCCGGTGATTGGGCCCACGCTGGGCGGCTGGCTCACCGATACCTTCAGTTGGCGCTACGCCTTCTACATCAATATTCCTGTGGGGATTCTGGCGTTTATCCTCATCAGCCGCTTCGTCTACGACCCGCCATACATCAAGAACGCCAAGGTGGGTCCCTTTGACAACATCGGCTTTGGCTTGCTGATGGTCTGGACCGGCTCCTTGCAAATTGTGCTGGACAAGGGGCAGGAGGACGACTGGTTCGGCGCTGCCTGGGTGCGCTGGGCGGTGGCCGCGCTGGTGGTTTCGCTCCTGCTGTGGATCTGGCATTCGTGGACCCATCCCAAAGGTTTGCTCGATCTGCACGTGCTGAAGGACCGCAACTTCCGTACAGGATGCTTTTTAATCGCCATGCTGGGTATGTGCATCTATATCACCATCGCCATCCTGCCGCTGTACTACCAGGAGGTGCTGGGCTACACGGCATTTACGGCGGGACTTGTAGTGGGGCCGCGCGGCATTGGCTCGTTCATCGGCTCGCCGGTGATTGGCATTCTGGGCTCGCGCATCGATAATCGCAAACTGATGTGCGCGGGATTTCTGGGCTTTGGCGTCTGCGCGCTGATGTTCGGCATGGTCAACCTGGACATCGGGCCCTACACGCTGCTGATTCCCATCACGCTGACCGGCTTTGCGCTGAGCTTTGTGTTTGTTCCCATGGCCACCATGTCGATGGCCACGATTCCCAACAACGAGATGGGCAACGCCACCGGCCTGTCGAACATGCTGCGCAATATTGGCGGGTCGATTGGGATTTCGATGGCGACGACGGCGCTGATTCGGCGCGCGGCGCTGCACCAGAACGAGCTGGGCGCGCAGCTTGGGCCGTCGAATATGATCTTGCAGCAGAAAGCGTATGCCATCAGCGGCTATCTTGGTCAGCATATTGGTCCCGCGCAGGCGCGGCCTGGCTCGATGGGGCTGGTCTACGGTCTGATGCAGCAGCAATCGGCGCTGATGGCTTATGTGGATGTTTTTCGCTGGACGGCGCTGCTGGCGTTTTTCTGCGCGGGGGCGGCGTGGCTGTTCAAGAAGCCGGAAAAGCATGGGCCGCTGCCGCCGGGGATGCATTGAGAAAGTGCGGATAGAAATATCGAAATAATTGGATAAAAGCCGACTTATCGTTCCATATTCTCAGACTCGTTTAATAGCGAGGCCTGATCAAATAACAGTAACGTGACTCTATCCAAGTTGAAGAATTCATTATTCTATACTAGACAGACGATGTGCGTACAGCATTCTAATGAATGCTGTACGAAGAGAGGAAATTTGTAATGAGCAATATCGCTTTAGAAAGTTCAACAGCAAGGCAGGCAAGTGAACTGTTGTACCACTATACGACTGTCGAATCATTCGTTAGTATCATGAACAGCGGAGAATTGTGGGCTAGTCACATTCGCTATCAGAATGACATATCCGAGCAGCGTTTAATTTGGGACCACGTCCGAGCTCGTATTAAGGCCAGACTCGCGACGACAAGCGGAAATGATCGAGATAGACTCCTACAGGTTCAATCGCTAGCTAGTTCCCCACTTGAACTAGATATATATATTCTTTGCTTTTCTAAGGATGGCGGAGATACGCTAGGCCAATGGAGAGGCTACGGGGGAAGTGCTGGTGTTGCCATAGGATTCGACCCGAGTGAATTGAAAAAGAGATGTTCTGGTTTTACCAAAGCGATGTCGCACAATCAGCCCTTTCCAATGGGCTGGGCATTTCTTCTCGACGAGGTCCGTTACATCGAACCAACTGGAGATGAGCAGTCCAATCAGATTATTGACATCTTTATTGACAATCCAAACCCTACAGAACACGAAAGCCGTTTCAGTCAAGAAGAGGTGTTTAGTCGTAGAATTTCCCTTTCATCGTCGAGGTTTAAACATAAAGCATTTCATGAAGAGAAGGAGTGGAGAATCGCGATATTCGATGTACCAGAGGACTCAGTTCACTTTAGGACGCGCAAGTCAATGATGCTTCCTTTTGTGCCTTTTGACTTAGGTAAAGGCCAGTCTGTCTGGCCGCTAATACAACGTATCACCGTCGGACCAAGTCCTCACCAGATTGAAACCATCGCTACAATTAAGAAAAGGCTCAATGATCAAGTTGTCGTCGTAGAAAGCTCAATTCCTTATCGTGATTGGTGAATATATTTGTAATGATAAACGCCGCAGTATCCCGCAAAAGTTGATGTTACGAGCGCGCAATTACTGCTTCTCGCCAAACACCCGTACGCCGGCGGCTCTTGCGGCGTCGGCCAGTTTGCGGTCGAAGGTGGCCAGAGTGGCGGCGCGGCGCATGGCCAGTTCCAGATAGGTGGCGTCGTAGGCGGTCAACCCGTAAGTGCGCGCCAAATCCATCACTGCGGACTGCCGGGCGCGAGGGGAAACCTCGTCGGCTACGATCTCCGCATGAGCGAGTTCGTCGAGAAAGTATGCCGATTGTATCTTCGAGATCGCCCCTTGACGCTCACCGCGCAAGATGCTGTTTGCAACCTCTGAATACCAGAGCGCGGGTACGATTGCCTGATAGGAAGGAAGCTCGGCAAGCGCCCTCTTCGCCAAAAGAATCTCGGCTGGATCGACGCGTTTGAACTGCCACGCCAGTGTCATCGAGGCATCCAGAATCAGGTTCAATGACGGCCTTCCTCAATCCACGCCTTGACGGTTTCCGGCGGGATGCCCTCGATTTTCGGCATGGCCAAGAGCCGGCGCACAGCTTCAGCCACGCGCTCTCGATTCTTGAGTTGGCTGGGCACAATGTCTGCCACAGCGCGCCCCCGCAGAGTGATGGTAAACCGCTCTCCCTGCTCGACTTTACGCAGAATCTCAGAGAGCTTAGTCTTGGCGTCAAAGGCGCCGATTTCGGTGTAGGTGGTCTCGACTACCGGCATGATTCCTCCAGCCTGATCGTTCAGTGAATCAACTAGTTTACAAACTAGTTTACTGCTGTCTTACCCGATTGCACCAGAAATTTCCATGAAATTCGGAAAATACACCTCGTAAAGGTCCAAAAGCGATTCACGAGGCCGGCCTGATACCTTTATCGGTGTCGGTACTGTGAGCGCGCCAGGATGCAAAGGAGAATGGGGACGATGAGAGAACTGAAGAACATGTTGGTTTGCACGGGCTTGATGGTGCTGGCACTGGCATCGGTGGTGGCGCGGGCGCAGACGATGAATGCGCTTGATCCGGCTCTCCACCCCACGGACAAAGACCTGTCCGTGGGGACCCCGGCTCTCCAAAACAGGGTTGACCGGATTGCCGCACAAGTGCTGGAACAGACTGGCGTGCCGTCGGCCTCGGTGGCCGTGGTGAAGGGCGGCAAGCTGGCGTACACCCACGCCTACGGCAAAGCGCGGCTGGCTACGGGTACGGCTCCCGCAGTGGCCGCCACGCCGGAGATGCGCTACTCGATTGGGTCGATCTCCAAGCAATTTACCGCCGCGGCGATTCTGCTGCTACAGGAGGAGGGCAAGCTCGCGTTGGACGATGCGGTGGGCAAGTACGTTCCCGGCCTCACGCGCGGCGGCGAGGTGACCATCCGGCAGATTCTCTCGCACACCTCCGGCTACCAGGACTACTGGCCGGAGGATTACGTGATGACCACCATGAACCACGACGAGACGGCGCAGCAGATCATCGACACGTGGGGCAAGAAGCCGCTGGACTTTGAGCCGGGAACGCAGTGGCAGTATTCGAACACCAACTTCGTGATTGCCGGGCGCATCGTGGAGCAGGTTACGGGCCGGCCGTACATGGAGTTTCTCACCGCGCACATCTTCCGGCCGCTGGGGATGCAGTCGGTGTGGAACTCGGACGAGGTGAAGCTGACTGAAGACGACGCCACGCCGTATTATCGCAACGCTCTCGGTCCGCTGCGTCCTGCGCCCAAGGAGGGACGCGGATGGATGTTCGCGGCGGGCGAGCTGGCCATGACGGCGCACGACCTGGCGCTGTGGGACGAGAGTCTGATTGCGCAGACGGTGCTCAAGCCGGAGAGCTACAAGCAGATGTTCACCGAGGTGAAGCTGAAGGACGGCAAGGGAACGCAGTACGGGCTTGGCGTGGACGTGAAGGACCGCGACGGCCATCGCTCGATTGAGCATGGCGGCGAGGTCTCCGGTTTTGTTGCGGAGAATATCGTGCTGGTGGATGATGGCGTGGCCGTAGCGGTGCTGACCAACCAGGACGCCGTGGGCGCGGCCGCGACGATTGCGCGTCTGGCTGCGCCGATGGTGGCGGAGTTCCCGCCGGCGGACGCCGAAAAACAGGCGGTCGCGATTTTCCGCGATTTGCAACAGGGGCGCATTGACCGGAGCCTGCTGGCGCCGAATTTAAGCGACTACTTTACCGCCGAGGCCGTGGCCGACTTCCGCCAGAGCCTGGCGCCGCTAGGCGAGCCGCTCAGCTTCCAGCAGAACGTCAGTGAACTGCGCGGCGGCATGACCTTTCGCAGCTTCCTGATTGTGTATCCCGGCAAGCGGCTGAGGCTGACGACCTACACCTATCCCGACGGCAAGCTGGAGCAGTACCTGATTGCGCCGGCGGAATAGGCGGGTGCCAGCGGTGAACACAGCGCGGAAGTCGAGCGCAGCTCTACGCTGACCTGCTTCATGACAGGAGCAGCGGAGGGATTGAGGTCGTCCCTCGTCCAGCGAGCCTGAGTGCCAGGCTTGGTCGCTTACGCAACGCGCTATGGAATTGCGCGGACCTCCGGCTGGTAGCAAGAACATTCATCCTCGTCGTTGAGGTGAGAATGTGTGAATTGCCGCAGCGTTTTCAAATGTTGGGGGAGGGGCGGGAAAACAGCATTATCGCTTTATCCAGCGCGCTGCCCTCCTGACGATACTCTTGATAAAAAGTTCAAGACGCAGGCTGATAGACGCATGTTCTTTCCAAAACTTAAGATTGGCATTGGCCGCGGAAAGGTCACCGTTTTGCGCATACGACTTAGCCCGCGCGAAGGCGTATCTGCAGTGAATCTGATCTGCTCTTTTTAAATCATAATTGGGATACAGTTCGTTAAAAATACGGCTCAACCGCCATTCATCTTGCAAGGCTTCAGCGCTCCGGATATAGCGCGAGGTTATGTTCCCGGCAGAACTCCGGTAACAAGCTAAAATTTGCGGTAAAATGACTCCTCCACCAGTACTGATGATTCGAACCCACAGTTCCATGTCCAGCGCGTAGGGTAGGTCTGTCCTAAATCGACCGTGCTGCTCATAAAAGCTCTTGCGCACAACTACAGCAGGAGTATATATCGGATTCTTATAAAAAAGGCCTTGAACTTCATGCCCCCCTTTCTCCAGGCTACGAACTCTAGGTGTCACCTGCTCAATAAGGCCATCAGCGTCAACAAGAAATGACCTGGTCGCGATCAGGCTCACTTCTGGATGCGCCCTTTGAGTTTCCTCAAGCAGCTCATAAAAGCCAGGCAACACATAGTCGTCATAATGCAAAATATGGACCCACACGCCATTGGAGCGATCTATGCAATTGTTCAAGTTACCTGCCTGGCCCAGATTCTTAACATTGCGGGAAAGCGTGACTCGATCTCCCGCAATACCCTTCACCAGAGCAGACACATCTATGTTAGTTGAGCAATCATCTACAACCTCAATTTGCATCCGGTCCGATCCGGGATCCTGCATCAAAACACTTCTCAGCGCCTGCTCAAGATAATCCGGGCGGGGGTTATACATCGGAATCATTACCGACCAAAAGGGCCGCTTTGTGTCGTCCATTGACACAGGCGAAATATTTGGTGATTCCATCCAATTCTCCTTTTCATGCACAGCTAATTGATGATCTTTAATCGTTCGTTATCGCATCATTTCTAAACTCACACCCTAACTTTCTCAATGAAGATCACACCATACTCGATCCATTTCCTTCCAAAACCACTCGATTGTTGGAAGCTCTCTGGGCATTGTTCTCAGATACTCGATTTCTTGCGGCGACAATCCTGCATCTGGAATTTCAAAGCCCCACACGGAAACAGGAGACATATTAGTTCTCTTTTCGATGGTCAAATCGTTCCGCCCTCATTCACAAGCAATTGTGCCGCTGGCTTAGCCCAGGAAGTCTTATCATAATCCGGAATCTCCCTTTTCGGCGCCGATTCAACGGAATTATATCGCTTCTGAGTTAGATTGCAAGGCCCAAAGAATGTCTGTGCCGAAAAA
>PMGP01000254.1 GCA_003156235.1 Acidobacteriaceae bacterium | reverse complement strand
TGAAGTTCTCACGCAGACACTATAGCCCCTGAGGGAATGCTGAACGCAATCACGACTTAACCAAAACCTGCTTAGAAAGCCAGCCAAAAAAAGTTGAAGAGCAAATCAATTTTGACAAAGTTCATCACCGGCTGCGTTTTAGCGGTTCGCGCGCTAGAAGCTCCGCGCTGGCTTCGCGGGGAAGGTGGTAGCTTTCGACATCGGCGGGGAAGACTCCGCCGCGAACATCGCTCGCATAATGCTGGATGGCTTCGCTGAAGAGCGTGGACGCATCGGCATAGCGGCGGACAAATTTGGCCGGGGTTGCGCCGGTGAGATTGACCAGATCGTGGAAGACGAGGATCTGCCCGTCGCACTCCGGGCCGGCTCCGATGCCGATGGTGGGAATGGCGAGCGCGGCGGTGATCAGGCCGCCAACCTCACGCGGTACGCACTCCAGCACGATGGCGATGGCGCCAGCGGATTCGAGAGCCAGCGCGTCGGCGAGTAGTTCGTCGATGGCGGCGGTGGTTTTACCCTGCGCGCGGTAGCCCATGCGATGCACCGACTGCGGCGTGAGTCCGATGTGGCCGACGACGGCAATCTCCACCTGCGTGAGCGCGGCGACGAGGGCAGCGCGATTGCGGCCGCCTTCAATCTTCACCGCCTCCGCGCCGGCCTCCTTGATGAAGCGCGTCGCGTTGCCGATGGCCTGCTCGGTGGAAGCATGATAGGAGCCGAAGGGCATGTCGGCTACCAGCAACGCGTGGCGCACACCGCGGCGCACGGCGCGCGTGTGGTGCAGCATCTCATCCATGGTGACGGGCAGTGTGCTGTCATAGCCGAGAACCGCCATGCCCAACGAGTCGCCCACCAGAATCATGTCGATCCCGGCCTGGTCGACAATCCGCGCGGTGCAATAGTCGTAGGCTGTGAGCGCTGTGATCGGTTCGCGAGCTTGTTTTCTATCGAGAAGAGTTTGCGCGGTGATTTTTTGCGCAGTGGAAGAGGTTTCCCGAGCGGGAAGCTGGATAAGACTCATGACGATTCTCCAGTGCAGCTCCGCAAGCGGCGCGGATGCTACCTGTTACGCACTATTCCAGTATACGTCTGTAGGCTGTCGGCTGGAAATGCCCCCAGGAAAGTCAGTTCTTATCAATCCAGCACACGCAAAAAGGGCTTCGACCAGTCCAACCGCCTGATCGAAGCCCCTCTCGTCTTACCTGCTCTTACTTAGCCTTGGGGCCCGCCGCGCGAATCGCCTCCGAAGCATCGAACTGCTTGAAGTTCGCCTCGAAGCGTGTAGCCAGCTCGGCAGCCGTCTTATCGTAAGCCGCCTTGTCGGCCCACGCGTTGCGCGGATTCAGTATCTCCGCCGGAACATCAGGGCAGCTCACCGGAATGCTCAGCCCGAAGGCCGGCTCGGTGACAAACTCCATCTTCTCCAGCCTGCCGTCCAGCGCCGCATTCACCAGTGCGCGCGTAATCTTCAAACTCATGCGCTTGCCCACGCCAAACTTCCCGCCGGACCAACCAGTATTAACCAGCCAGCACGAAGCCTTTTGTTGCGTGAGCCGCTTGCCCAGCATCTCCGCATAAAACCGCGGGGCGAGAGGCAAAAACGGCGCGCCGAAGCAAGCCGAAAACTCTGGCTCCGGATCCTTGACGCCCGTCTCGGTCCCCGCCAGCTTCGCCGTGTACCCCGACAAAAAGTGGTACATCGCCTGCTCCGGCGTCAGCCGCGAAATCGGCGGCAGCACGCCAAACGCATCCGCCGCCAGGAANNTCCACCGGGTAAGCCGCGCGCGTATTCTCCGTTAAATGAATGTCGAAGTAATCCGGCTTGCGATCCGCGTCCAGAATCACATTCTCCAGCACTGATCCAAAGCGAATCGCGCGGAAGATTTGCGGCTCCTTCTCCTCGGTCAGGTCCACGCACTTGGCGTAGCAGCCACCTTCAAAATTGAAAATTCCCGTCGGTCCCCATCCATGCTCGTCGTCGCCGATCAGCCGCCGCGCCGGGTCCGCCGAAAGCGTCGTCTTGCCCGTGCCCGAGAGCCCGAAGAACAGCGCCGTCACCCCGTCCGCGCCCACATTCGCCGAGCAGTGCATGGGCAACACATCCTTATTCGGCACAATAAAATTCATCACGCCGAAGATCGACTTCTTCATCTCTCCGGCGTACTTCGTCCCGCCAATCAAAATGATCTTACGCGTAAAATCCGCCAGAATAAACGCCGTCGTCGCCGTTCCATCCCGCTCCGGCACCGCCTGAAACTCCGGCGCAGCCACCACCGTAAACTCCGGCGCATGAGTGGCCAGCGCCGACGCCTCAGGCCGCACAAACAGGTCCCGCACAAACAGCGCGTGCCAGGCATACTCGCTGATCACCCGGATCGGCAACCGGTAAGCCGCATCCGCCCCGCAATACAAATCCTGCACAAACAGATCGCGGCCCTTCAGGTGCTCCACCACCCGCTCCAGCAGCGCCCCAAACTTCTCCGGCGCAAACGGCTTGTTCACCTTGCCCCAATCCACCACGCCGTGCGTCACCGCGTCGTCCACGGTGAACTTGTCTTTGGGACTGCGCCCTGTCCGCGCCCCGGTCACGGCCACCAGCGCGCCGTTGGCCGCCAATTGCCCCTCGCCGCGCTTCAGCGACCTTTCCACCAGTTCAGCCGCACACAGGTTGGCATGAACCCGCTCCCCCGCCGCCAGAGCCTTCACCGACTCCACTCCAGAAAGACTTACCATCGCAGAACTCCCTCCGCCCCAAAAAGCTGAATTAATGACTGATAATCCATTGTGCCATCCGGACCGCATTGTGGGAAGGGGGAAAGAACAGGGACCATGGAATAGGGAATAGAAAGGCACGATTCGGCCTGATCAGCTCTCCTTCAGCTATTTCAGCGCGGCGACGTCGCGAATCAACCTTGCCCAGTCATCGGCCCACTAAGACAGACTGCTAGCCGGGGTCGGGACGGTTCCCTGGTCTAAATCTTTCCGATTGGCTTGGCATTGAATACCGCGAGCATATCTTCCAATGTTGAAAACTGCGATACCGGCAGCAGATCGAAGTCAATTGGGCAGGCGACCATGACGCTCTTGCCATTCACATTCATCACTTGTCCGCGGCTGGCAAGTGTCAGGCGATCAATCTCCATACGCATGGCGCCGGGAGAGATATTTCGCCGCACCACCGCCATCAGAACATCCCTGTCCCAGTGATAGAGCTTATCGTCCGGCCGCAATGCCTGCACCAGGAATTGGGCTGCGTTGTTAAGGTAGTCGCCGGCTGCCTCCTCCCCATATCGCTGCTCCACGGTTTGCAGCATCGATAGCTTAATCAGTACGGCATAGCTCAGGGTGTCCACTCCAAAGAGCGGGACGAGGTGTTTTCTGGCCTGTGTCGGTCCCGGCAAACCCGTTGGGCCCTCAAAATTATCCCATTGGCAGATATCAGCGGTTATGCTCGTTGATTCTTCGATGATCTGGGCCTTGACGGCAAGTTGCTTCTCCGACGTGATCGAACGGTGCTGATCCAAGCCGATGTGAATAGCCTCTACAAGCGTCTCCTTCATGCATGGCTTAGTCAAAAAGCGGAATATGTTGCCTTCATTCACGGCTTCGATGGCCGCGTTAATGTCGGTATAGCCGGTCAGCAACATTCTCACGGTCTCTGGCGTTTTCTGGCGTACTTGAGACAGAAACTCCGCACCGTTCATGCCCGGCATCCGCATATCGGAAATTACGACGCAGTAAGGCCCGCAATCGTGAATCAACATCAGACCCCGTTCCCCCCCCACCGCTGTGTCCACCTCGAACTCCCGATGCAGCATGCGCCTGTAGCCATCCAGAACTGCGGGTTCGTCGTCCACGAAAAGGATTTTGTCTGCCATACTGCATACTCCTTACCTGAGCATTTCGCCTGCGCACCGGTATGGGCAGGGAAACGGTATCGGGACATGATCCTATCATCGGCACACTGCTCCCAAAATATCAGGTACATAGATTCCATTGAGGAGGTTTGACGCTGGCTTGGCTTACGCCCTCAAGTAAAACACGTTTTGTGCCGATGAATCAGGCAGCCAAGACCAAAAGGCGCGGTTGGCAATCACGCGAGCGAGGCGCCATGTTTGGCAATCCGCGTTCGCCTGACCGGCATCGGCGGAGCTTACGGCCAAGTAAATGCAAACACGGGCGTTTACTCGACCTTGCCAGCGCCTGCCGAAAGGTAAGCAAGATATGCAAAGCAGAGTTTCTGCGTCCAGGATTTCACTTTCCGGGCCCATTAAAAACAGTATCGCTGTTGCTGTGCTTGGGGCGGTCGGGCTGCTGGCAATTATCCTGTGGACCGCGTTCACGGCGCGAAAACATGTCGGAATTGCATCCCTGTCTGTCTTCCCGGCAGCTCTCAACAGTCAGCGAGCGAGCACAGCGTTCGAAAGAATGAATCACGAATACAGCGACGCCGTTGTGATGCAGGAAAAAGAGGCGCTCGCGAATGCCGATCGGGAGGCTGGCACGGTAGTGGCGTCTCTCGACAGAGCCGGCGCGTTCATGGCATTCAATTCCGGACGGCATCAACAGATCGTCTCTCTGATGCATCGGGTTACAGGCCTGCAGGCGCGGTCGAGAATGTTGTACACGGCAGCCGCGACGGTCAACGCTATTCCGCCGAAACAACAAGACCTGGCGGATTTATCGCGCGAGAATAAAGCGGTTGATACAGCATTGGAAACATTGCAGAGCGACCTGACGAGCGACTTCAGGGCCGAACTGGATCTGTCCAATGAGTTGTTTGGCATTCTGGCAATCCTGGAGGCCGTGGTGCTGGCCGGAGTGATTGTTGCTCTGTTTTTCAGTTCGCGCACATTGATCAAGGCCACCGTTCAAAGACGGGAAGATGAGGTCTTGCGCCAGGCTCATTCAGCTCAGGAATACGAGCGCAGGATGGTGCGCGCTATGATCGACAACATTCCCGACTACATCTACGTGAAGGACGCCCAAGGCAGGTTTATGGTTGCCAATCCTCACTTGGCGCGCATGATGGGAGCGGAGACGCCGGAAGAATTGCTGGGGAAAACCGATTTCGATTTTTACTCGCGGGAGGTGGCCAGCGGCTTCTATGAAGAGGAACAGGAGATGATTCGTTCCGGACAGCCTCTATATAACCATGAAGAAACGAATGTGGACAGTGCGGGAAATGTGGTTCATATCTTGACGACAAAAGTGCCGCTGCTTGACAGCGATGGCCATATCATTGGCATAGCGGGCGTAGGCCATGACATCACCGCACGCAAAGTGATGGAGGCTGCGCTGCGGGAGGCGGAACAGAAGTACCGAGGAATCTTTGACAAGGCCGTTGTCGGCATCTTTCAGAGCACGCCGGAGGGCTGCTTTCTTAGCGTGAACCCTTCGATGGCTTTTACTTTCGGCTACGATTCCCCGGATGAAATGACGGCCAGCATCACCGATATGTCGCAGCATTTCTTTGCCAACCCCAAGCGTGGGTTTGAATTCATGCTGGTGATGGACAGAATCGGCGGCGTGAAGAACTTTGAATGCGAGGCCAGTCGCAAAGATGGCAGCAAGGTCTGGATCGCCATGAGCATAGGCGCCATTCGTGAGAAGGGTATGGTGGTCCGCTATGAAGGAATGTGCGAAGACATCACCGAGCGGAAGAAGATGGAGGGCGCGCTCCGGGAGGCGGAACTCAAGTATCGAGGAATCTTCGACACGGCCGTTGTCGGCATCCTTCAGAGCACCCCGGAGGGCCGCTTTCTCAGCGTGAACCCTTCGATGGCCTTTACTTTCGGCTATGATTCCCCTGAGGAGATGATCGCCAGCATCTCCGACATTACCCACCAGTTTTATGCCGACCCCAAACGCAGCGAGGAATTCAAGCTGTCCATGGAGAAACTTGGAGCCGTGCAGAACTTTGAGTGCGAGGGCCTTCGCAAGGACGGCAGCAAGATATGGCTCACCATGAGCGTTCGCGCCATTCATGAGAACGGCGTGATTATCCGCTATGAAGGAATGTGCGAAGATATTACCGAGCGTAAACATTTGCGGGAACAGCTTCTTCAGGCGCAAAAGCTGGAATCTGTGGGCCAGCTTGCCGCCGGAATCGCGCACGAGATCAATACGCCAACTCAGTACATCGGAGACAACGTGCGCTTCCTGAAGGACGCTTTTCTGGACCTGAAGGGCCTTCTGGAGAACTACGACAAGCTCCTGTCAGCGGCCAAAGACAATACCTTGTCCTGCAAAGCGATTCAGGAAGTCGCGGTGGCGGTAAAAGGCGTGGACACCGGCTATCTGATGGAGGAAATTCCCAAAGCCATCGACCAGACCCTCGAAGGCATCACACGCGTCTCCACGATTGTCAGCGCCATGAAAGAGTTCTCCCATCCGGATACGAAAGAGAAGATTCCGCTTGACTTGAACCACGCCATCAACAGCACGATTACGGTGGCGCGGAACGAGTGGAAATACGTGGCTGACCTGGAAACCGAATTCGATCCGTCGCTGCCTCTGATCTCTTGCCTGCCCGGAGAATTCAACCAGGTGATTCTCAACCTGATCGTCAATGCCTCGCATGCCATTTCCGATGTAGTAAAAAAAGGCGGCCCGGAAATGGGAAAGATCAAGGTGCAAACCAGAAATTGCCCCGAGTGGGCTGAAATTCTCATCCAGGACACCGGCACGGGCATTCCCGAAAAAGCCCGATCCCGTATCTTCGATCCCTTCTTCACTACCAAGGCAATTGGCAAAGGAACCGGGCAGGGCCTGGCCATCGCGCGCTCGGTAATCGTTGACAAACACGGCGGCAGCATTCACTTTGAAACCGAGGAAGGCAAGGGCACTACCTTTATCATTCGCCTTCCTCTCAATGGCAAGGCTCTCCCCATACAGGAGGTGGCCGCATGAAGCGCATCTTGTTCGTGGACGATGAAAGCATGGTTCTCGACGGAATCCGCCGTATGCTCTACACACAGCGGAATCGTTGGGAGATGCAGTTTGCGCTCGGCGGAGAAGCCGCCTTGCAGGCCTGTGAGGCGAGCAGCTTCGACGTGATCGTCACCGATATGCGCATGCCGGGCATGGATGGCGCCACGCTGTTGGGCCATATTCGCGACCGCTATCCCAACACCGCGCGCATTATCCTCTCAGGACATTCTGAAATCGCCATGGCCACACGCGCTGTTCCCGTGGCGCACCGCTTTCTGGCCAAGCCATGCGACGCAACCCAACTCCTTGCCACCATCGAGCGGGTGTGCACTCTGCAAGACCTGCTCTGCGCGCCGGGGATTCGCACCATCGTCGGCAAGGTCGGCGAGCTGCCTTCCCTCTCGGCTACCTACATGTCGCTGACTCGAACAGTTTCCGACCCCGAAGCTCCCGTTGAGAGAGTGGCTCACATCATTGAGCAAGACGTTGCCATGTCGGCCAAAGTTTTGCAGCTTGTCAACAGCGCGTTCTTCGGGCTGGCGCAGAAAGTCAACACCCTGCAGAGCGCGGTCGGATATCTAGGCATGGACACCATCAAGAACCTGGCCTTGGCGTCGGAGGCTTTCCGGGCCTTTATCCCTAACAAGTGTATTTCGCAGTCCGTTTGCGAGTCCTTGCAACGCCATGCGCAAAGTGCGGCACAAATTGCCGGCGCGCTCCCGGTGGACAAGAAAACTCGCGACGTTGTTGTTGTAGCCGCGCTCCTCCACGATATTGGTAGTTTGATCCTGGCTAGCGTCATGCCCGGCGAGTTTTGTTCCACGCGCTCCAGCGCCGCCGAAAAAGGATGCGCGGTTTTCCAGGCTGAAGAGGAGCTGCTGGGTACTTCGCACGCCGAGATTGGAGCCTATCTGCTCGGCCTGTGGGGCTTGCCCAACCTGGCCGTTGAGGCCATCGCCAACCACCATCATCCGGATCGCGCTCCAAACTCCGGCCTCGATTGCACTACGGCCGTTTATATAGCCGACCTGCTGGCCCACGAATTGGAAGCTCATCCGCAAGGTTCCGTCGGACTCCCCATCAAGGAGCCAGACCGCGCCTGCCTGGAGACGCTGGGATTTTTGTCCAGATTCGACGAATTCCGCGAGCTGGCGATGGAGAGCCGCAACTGAAATTGCGCGCCTGCCGTCTGCCCGCTTCGGCTAGCGCGGCGGGCGTCGCGGTTTCCTGGATCCTGTTCCCTGATCTCTGACCCCTGATCTCTATCCTTTAACCAGCGTGGGCATGGAGCCCTGGGCTTTGGCTTCGGCGACCACAAGGTCAAGATGCGCAAGAACTTCTTCCACGGTCATGGTGTAGATTTCGCGCCGCGAGTCATAGCCGTCCTCGACCAGTTGCTTGAGGAAGCGGCCTGCGATCTGGGCGGCGAGCTGGTCGGTAATCACCTTTCCTGTCAATGACTTATGACGTCCCCATGCCTCCAGCGGCAGGGCAATCCACATCGCCCGTCCGTTGACGTCGAAGCGCACATCGACGGCGTCGGCGTGGCGCGTGGCGATGGCTACCAGTGTGCCCTTCCATCGGCAGAGAAGCTCGTCGCCGCTCCAGCGGTCGGTTACTTGGAAGTCTTCATACATATAGCCTTAGCGTATCGCTACGCCCTCGTCACCGCAAGGGCCGATGGACGGCGCGGTTCACGCGCTGATAGACTGATAGGGTTGCAGTTGCGGCGCTGGACGCTTGTTAAGCCGCGAGCAAGTTTGAAAGAGAAGGTAAAAAGAGACCTGTGGATACAAAAACCCGTCATTCATTGAAACAAGATCGTTTTGCCAAGGCCACCGCCAGCAGCATGAACTGGGTCAGCGGTCATCGTTCCGGCGTGATGCGCTGGGTAGTGGTTGCAGTTGTGGTTGTGGCGGCCGTTACGGCCGGATTGATTTACTTGGATTGGAGCTCGGGCAAGGCCAACGACGCCATGGGCGCGGCGCTGGACACTTACAACGCTCCGCTGGCGCAGCCTGGCGCTCCGGCCATGAGCGGTGTGTACACGGCCGCCGGCGACAGAGCGAAGGCCGCTAATCAGCAGTTTGTTGCAGTCGCACGGCAGTATGGGTGGCTGGCGGAAGGCGCCAAGGCTCACTACTTTGCCGGCGTCACGTATGAGGATCTGGGAAACAACGCCGCGGCCGAGACGGAGTTGAAGACGGCGGCGGGGGCGTGGGACCGAAATTTGGCGAACCTGGCCAAGCTGGCTCTGGCTGGCCTCTATCACCAGGCGGACCGCGACGCCGAGGCGATTGCCCTTTACAACGGGCTGGCGGCAAAGCCGTCGGAGACGGTGCCGGCCGCCGTGGCGCAGCTTGACCTGGCCGACTTGTATGCGGAGCAGGGTAAGACTGAGCAGGCGCGGAAGCTGTGGGCCGCTGTGAAGGACGCTGACAAGGACGGCGCCGCCGGCTCGATTG
>PMGP01000294.1 GCA_003156235.1 Acidobacteriaceae bacterium | reverse complement strand
GGGGAACTTCGGACGCTTACGAAAAGACGCCCGACCAGTATGAAGCTGTGGAGACTGTAACAACGCAGAAGGGCGCCAAGACGATGGCCTTCGACAGGCAGACAAAAAAGATCTTCCTGCCCGTGGCCGAAGTGGAGGTCGCTCCGGCCTCCGATCCCTCGCAGAAGCCGGTGCGTACCGTAAAGGACGGAACCTTTGCTGTTCTCGTGGTGGCGAAAGTTCAGACGAAGTCCGCGGAACCGGCGGCTCCGCTGAAGGCCGTCGGATTCTTCGGTTTGTCGAATGAGATCAAGGGATCGTTCGACCATTTTGGCATCGATCTGAAAAACAGCCGCCTGTTCGCGACTCCGGAAAAATGCCAGGAGGTTCTCGTCCTCGACTTGAATACGGGCAAACTCATTCACGAAATCAAAGACGTATTAAAGCCGCACTCGGTGTTATATCGGACAGACCTCGACCGGATCTATGTTACCGACGGTGAAGCCGGCACGCTGGACGTTTTCGACGGCAGCACTTATGTCCTTCTACGGAAGATCGCCTTGGAGAAGGATGCCGATTCAATTGGATTTGATCCTTCCAGAAAACTTCTCTATGTCGTTAGCGGCGGTAAGGATGCTGGTAAGCCGTTTTCTCTTCTGAGCGTAATCGACACGACCACAATCAAGAAGATCACAGACATCATAATTGACGGCGACACCTTGGAGGCAATGTCGCTTGATCTCTTCCGACCCCGGCTGTATCTGAACAATCCAGCCAAAAACGAGATTGACGTGATCGATCGGTGGAGCAATAAAGTGATCGCCACTTGGCCGGTCACGATGGGGAAGCGCAATGTCGCGATGGCGCTGGACGAGGCGCACCAGCGGCTGTTCGCGGGTTGCCGCAACGGACAGTTGGTGGTCTTCGATTCGAACACCGGCAAGGAACTTCAATCCATTCCAATTACGGCCGGGGTTGACGACATAACTTTTGATGCCGAAAGCAAGAGGATCTACACCGCTGGAAGCGGCTTTGTGGATGTGATCCGCCAAGACGATGCCGATCATTACAAGTCTCTCGGCAAGGTCGAAGCCGGCCCACTTGCCCGCAACGGCCTGCTCGCGCCCGAACTCAATCGCTATTATGTGGCTGTCCCGCAGAGCGGCTCGGCAAACGCGTCAGTTGCGGTGTTCGCGTCGCCAGATGCTCCCGCCGCAAAGCCCGCTTCAACCGAAGTTGCTCAGGCGGTCAACGCTCCCTTCGCCGAAGACCTGGTGCTTGCAACGCTCTCGGCTCATCCCGAATTGCGGAAGATGGGACTTCACGCAGTGCCTCCAGGACTGACCGACAGCTTGATCATTGCGAACGGCAACGCGAGCAGGATCGGCTACAAATCCTCGAAAGGAGATTTTGACGCTGTCAAAGACAACAAGACTTACTGCGCCAAGAAAGATGACGGGCAGTTCTACAATCTGAAACTCCCACTGCTGGATGCCTCCGGAAAACGAATCGGAATACTGGTCATGGAGTTGCCTTTCACGTCGGTTCCAGACGCGGCCGAAGCGATCCGCAAAGCCGAAGAGATCCGTGCGGAGGTCGCGAAAAACATTCCCGACCTGAATCGACTCTTCCAAAATCAGTAACGCCGGGCGTACCTGTTTGTTGTTTACTCTTCGATTCGTGGCAAGGGCGAGTGTTTCGCCCCACGCCATGCGGCCGAAGCTCAGTTACAACCGGCGCCTGCTTTCCCGCTCGGTCGGCAAGAAAGCACATAACATTTTGACACTTTGTTTCTAAGGAGAATGGATACCATGTCAAACGAAAATGAAGTCGAAGAAGTGAAACCGCAAGGTGTAAACAGAAGACATTTCATGCTGACCGCGGCGCTTGGCGCCGGAGCGGTTGCCCTCAACAGCGCTATCTCTGCCAGTGAAGTTAAACCGGCCGGTGCCAGTGTGTCGTCTTCCAAGCCGTCCGCATCGGCGCACGCCTCTTCTGCCGCGTGGAGCTTCGGCGTAATGGCCGACACTCAATGGATAACCAAAGACGACGGCGCCGACCCGAATTCCGTGGCGGTGGACATAATCAATCAAATCAATCAACAGTTCATTCAGCACAAGGTAAAACTTGTTGTGCAGGTCGGCGACTTGTGCGATAAGGGAACTGCCGCCGGACTGTTGACCCGTGCTTTGTATACACAGGATCTTTATAACGCCGGGATCGGCTTTTACCCTCTTCGCGGGAACCACGAATCGAAGCAGGAGAACGCACATGACTTTGTCCGCATTTGGCCGCAGACGCAAACCGGCACTCACAACACTTCTCCCGCTGATGTGTTCAGCGTTGCGGGCTTGGACGATAAGGCGCCCGCCGCAACCGGATCTCCGTTCCGCCTGGGAAAGATCTTGGGCAGCCCCGACCCGGATGGCACTGGCAATCTGAATGGGTTGAGTTANNGACGATCGGCAAGCAACAAAGCTGGATCGTCTCGCAGCTCTCTTCAAAACCTGCGGGGATCCATGCTTTTGTCTTTGGGCACAAAGGGCTGATCACCGAGAACCATGTCGATACGCTCTTCGGCGAAGACCCTACCGAAAATGCCCCGCAACAAGATGCCTTCATCAAGAGCCTCGCCGAAAACAATGCACGGTATTACATCCACGGCCACGATCATATGCACGAGCGCAGCATCATAGCGACCAGCGACGGCACGTCAGCAAAGGTGATGCAGCTATTGTGCTCATCCGACAGTTCCAAGTTCTACATCCCGTCTGTTCCGTCGAACGACAATCTATACGACGAACCGGCAGCTCCGGGCGGATTCGGCCGGCTTCGCCAGACTCCAATCAGCCAGGAACTCAATACCGTCGGCTTCTACATTTTTACGGTCGATGGCCCTCAAGTGTCGGTGGACTTCTATTCCGCCGATGTTTACCCTATGCTCAGGCGCAAGGAGTTTGTACTTTCCAGCACGCCCACCCTCAACTTTCTTAAAAGGGAGACCTTCGGTTACAGCCTGAATGGTCAGGAGTTCCTGGTGGCACCCGGCGAGCCGTACACCTCCGTTCAAGACAAATCCCCCGCGGGTACAACGGCCAAAATCCTCAGCGGGATCAACGGAAGAAACGCCATTGACGGAAGCAATCGCTTTTGCTGCAATACCGTGAACACCGGCTGGGCATCAAATACAAAACGCACAGCCAGTGACATCCTCACACTTTCAGGCATGGCGAGAAATATGGGAAGCGATCAGACCGACGTGTACACGCTTTCGATGAGTTACAGCCACTCCGGCGCCCTGGGCACGAGCCTGAAGACGGGCGCTTTCGCGTTGGCTACTATGGATTCTCACGGCGTCTGGGTCAAAGCTGCCAACGACAGGTTCGTGTCGGGCCCATGGAATGTTAAATTCGGACTTGGTACATATGGCATCGACGATAAGACGAATACGGCCTGGGCCGTAATCAACTACAACGGCGTTTTTGCCGTCGTCAACAACATTTGAGAGGGATGACTCGCATTCGGGCCATCGGCCTTTCAACGGTTAAGCTACGATCTGGAATAGGAAGCAAAATATGCCCACGAAAGCCTTCCGAAAGCTCGGAGGGCTTTCGTTCGTTGGGAGCAAGGGTAAGCATTTACGGCAGGCTGTATTGGCGCATAACAGTATCCCGTGAACCCAACCCATCATTTCAGGGAATCCAGGCTTTGTAGTGGGCGGCAGGCGGCGCAGAGGTCTTTTATCGCAGAATATCTTGTATGCAGGATCACAAGCAATACGCGGCGATATTGGGGATCGAGAGTTTTTGGCCGGTAGAGTCTGTTGAGTTGCAATTGGAGCCTGACGAAGTGCATCTTCGTCTTGAACACGCATACGCCGCGCAGCGAATGGTCACAACATGGAGTGAAAGTGGTTCGGCTTCCCGGGGAAGAGTCGGGGAGCCGCTTTATGGCGGGAGCTGAAGGTCAGGCGATTGCCTGACCTTCAATCACTTTCTCATGAAACCGCAACTAGGCAGTCATTCGCTGACGCGCCGCGGGGTTGGCAGAGTTTAAAAAAGCACTTTAAGCGCGAACTGAACCTGCCGCGCGGGCAGTGCGCTAGTGATGGTGCCGAACTTGGAGGAGCGATCTCCACTGGCCGGCGAGAGGTTGGTCTTATTCAGAGTGTTGAAAATTTCGCTGCGAAACTCCAAATACTTTCCTTTGCTCCAGAGCGGGAATTGTTTGTGAACGCCAAGATCCAGATCTTGATAGGTATTGCTGCGTCCAGTATTGCGTCCGGAGTTGCCGTAAGGATGAGTTACATCCGTGGGAACCGTGACTGTATTGGGATTGAAGTACTGGGTGACGGTGCGCTGTCCTTTTGGCATCATCGGATCGCCGCTAACATTGGGTCTGTAAATCGCGGAGTTCTTGCTGCCGTCGGTTGCGATGAATGCCGCGCTTGGATCATAGGTAAGATTGATTGTCTGGCCGCTTGTCGCGGAGTTGATTGCAGAGAGTGACCAATCTCCAAGAATCCCGTTGAGAGCATAATGCCAAGTGGTGCCGATGCGCCGTCCATTTCCGAAAGGCATATCCCATACGACCGAAGTGGTGTCATTGAAGGGTTGGTCGGAACCCGATAGGCCTTTTGAAGATGCTGGATTGAACATATTGATGGACTGCTGATCTCCGTTGGTCAGTTCGAGGGCTCCGGCCGCATCGTCAATAGCCTTTGACCATGTGAATGAGTTCAACAGTGTGAACCCCCGTGCGCTTCGTGCTTCAACTTTTGCTTGCAGCGCGTGGTAGTTCGAAAAGCCGACTCCGAAGTTCGAGTCGATGTAGTCGAATTGTGCATTCGGCCTGCGCGCTTTCACCGGCAGGCTCTGCCCGGCTAGGTTTGGCAGTGCCTGGTTCAGGTCGCCGGTAACCCAAAGTCCGACGCTGTGATTCCCGACATAGCCCAAGTCGAGCATCACGTTCTTCGCCAGCTCCCGCTGAATTGTGAGATGCCAATTTTGAACGTAAGGCGTCCGAATATCCTTTTGGATGTACACCGTTTTGGTGTTCACAGTGGAAAAGTTCGCCGGAGAAACGAAGCCGTCAGGAATGCCCATCATGGTCGGACGAAAGCAACTGATGGGAGCAGAGCTCGCGGTGCACAGCCCCTGTGATGGAGATTGCGTAATCTGAGCATTGACGACGTAAGGGCCGTTGTACGCCAGATAACTGTCGCCGCCCTGCCTTTCGAATTGCAGATAGCTGATGCCATAGCCACTCCGAACCACCGTTTTCGGCGTGAGAGAATAGGCGAGACCGAGGCGGGGAGCGAATCCCGTGTACCGTAGATCGACCAGCGCGCGGTTAGCCATTGATCCGTTTGCGGCGTAGACAAGTGAATTGGTCGACGGATCGTAGTTCGCCTGCCGGTTGTCCTGCTCATATTGAGGAGTGGCAAATTCATAGCGGAAGCCAAGATTCACGGTGAGTTTGCGGGACACCTTGAAATCGTCCTGCAAGTAAGTGAAATCCATCCACTGCTCGAGATTGGCGTCCGCCTGATTCGTCAACTGGTAAGTGGATCTTGCTCCATACAGGAAGTCGACCAGATTATAGACTGTGTTGCTTTTGGTAGGTGTCGGATTGCTGAACTGGCCACCGTAGATGTCCTGTCCATAAGCCGGATTGAAATCGTTGATGTTCGTTGAGATGGATTGAAATTCATTGCCGAGTTTGAGAGTATGGCGGCCAAGGATCTTGGAAAAGTTGATCTTCGGATTGAGCACAAAGGGATTCTGCCATTGCGGACTTGTGTAATCGCGCCCGTAGGACTGATACCCGGTAATATTTTGCGTGTTCAAACCGCCGATAATATTCTTGGCAGTGGGAAGTCCGGGGATTCCGTAGAGTTGGAACATATTCGCGACGCCGTCGAGGGTTGCGGGGGTCTTCATCCCTTCTGTTAGGGATGCTCCGAAGCGAACCTCCAGCAGGGATTTCGGGCCCGTTACCCATGTCAGGCCGGTCGCGTTCTGCCAGTTCATCACGCGGGAAATGATGCCGCCCCCCTGGCCGGAAGGACCATCGATGGCCGGAGCCGCCAACTGGTAATACAGGTTATGGGAATATCGGTCGAACAACGTGATCTTGTGGGTAAGATATAAATCGTAACGGATGTCCCCCTTGTTTTCATTATCGGTGCCCGGTGGCAGATGCGAGTAGTTATTGGTGTTTCCGGTAAGGTTGGGCGCTGGCATTTGCGAGAATACTGTCAAGCCGAAGGCCGTCATGTCCGCTTGCGGGATGACGCCGTTGCTGTAGATAGTGTGGGTGTAAGGATTCATGATGGGAATGCCAAACGTTCCGGTGCGTTGCGCGAGCGTGGGCACGCTGGCAATCGTGAGCGCTCTTTGCAGGCGGCGCCATCCCTCGTAGTCCACGAAGAAGAACATTTTGTCTTTCCTTATCGGCCCCCCCGCCGCAGCGCCGAACTGGTTTTGAATGTAAACCGGCTTCTGTCCGCCGGTCGGCTTGAAATATCCCACTGCGTTCAAATCGGTATTGCGAAGAAACTCCCAGACCGTGCCGTGCAACCGGTTGCTGCCGCTGCGCACCGAGGCGTTGATCACTCCGCCTCCTACACGGCCATATTCCGCGCTGTAGTTATCTGTAATGACCGAGAATTCCTGGACGGCGTCTGGCGCGACTTGAATGACCTGATTCGAGAGACCTTGGTTGGACGTACCGTAGGCATTGTTGTCGAGGCCGTCGAGGATAAAGTCATTGTACGAGCTGCGCATCCCACTGATGTTGAAGGAAGCCTCCCGTTTGGAAAGTCCATAGGTGAGCCGCACTCCCGGCGTCAGCAGCGCAAGTGAGGCGCTGGATCGCCCGTTCAGGGGCAGGTCAACAACTTGCTCATTGTTAATTAGTTGGCCCTTGTAGCTGGACTCCGACTCCAACATCGAAGGAGCCGCTGTGACCGTAACGCTCTGTTCGATACTGCCCATCTGAAGTTGCACATCGACGCGCTGGCGGACGCCGACATCGACGCGGAAATCCGGAGTCTGGGACTTCTTGAAACCGGTTGCCTCAGCTGTAACTCGATATCTGCCGACGCGAACCTCGAGAAACTGATAGGATCCATCGGAACTCGACACCGCTTCCTGGGAGGTGCCGGTGTCAAGATTCAGCAGGGTGATGTGGGTCTGCTGAACAACAGCCTTCTGTGAATCGAACACGGTACCAAGAACAGTCGCCGTCTCGAATTGGGCTAAACTGCGGGACGTCATGCCCAGCAGAAAGAGCGCTGAAAACACCAGCACACGCAGCATTCCGGTTCGAATAGAGGTTGTCATGATGATTTCGAAGCTAACGAACAACTCTAAATAGAGCCTAAAGATTCCACACATTTCGGCAAAGATTCACCAGATGTTTAATGGGCTGGGCGTGATTGGAATAGACGAGCAACTCAAACAGTGGGCAGCGGGGAAACTACGCAACACGTGAAACAATATGGTTTGAGCCACCACAAAGGCTTTCGCCTCGGCCTCTATCTTGCGCACGGTTTTCTCCGCCGCTGTACGACGGTTGGCCTTTTGCTACGGAAGCGCGAGAGTTCATTCACGACATACTCAAGAACTCCTCCGGCGCTGATTGGCTTGGCAAGAGTGCAACCTTGCCGCCGTAGCTGACGCCAAGGAACCATATTCATCCTTCACCTTCAAAATCACCTGTTAAATGCCCGTCTTCGGCGTATTTCCGCGTGGTTTGGCAGCCTCCAGCGGCCTGTAAGTTATTGAAAGTACATTTAATAAGGGCTATGGCATGGAAAAGGTCATCGGTTAAACTCTGCTTTCACGATTACAGGTTGCACTGAGAATGACCTCTGACGGGCGGGGAGTTATAGGCGGGAATCCAACGGCAAAGAGGCCGCGAAGACGCGCTTCATTTGCGCTCTGTTTATCGGANNGTCTTAGGTGTCATCCGCTGACGTTCACGATATGTCCTCGGATTTCCGAGAAAAATCAGCGGGTGAACGTCGCATTTACGCGAAGCAGCACATCATGGTGTTGATTATGGTGTGGGAAATTCCCGTGGTGCTGATAATGGTGTGATGCTGAAACCCTCATGAATAAAGGGGAAAAACCACATTCAGGACCACTGTAAATATTGCTCTTGACTCTCTACGATCCGTTTGGACTTCTTACAGTTTATGTAAGATATTGAAAGTACTAAGATTATCCATTTTGGGAAGCTGACGTTCTGCTACTGATCTACTCCCGCATCCTATTTATAATCAATAGCATACAAGCATATTCAACTTTGCCGGCGCGGTCATCCTTCTGTCGCTGTCGGCAATGCGCGCATCCGTGTAGCAGGCTCGCAAACCAACCTCGCTCCTATCATATCCGCACGTGCCTCCTGCGTAAAGCTAAAGTTCCGCTCATGCTGCAACCGGTCGTGAGGTTCGCGCCGGACTGGAGCATTTTCCCTATTTGTGTAGAGTGCCGCGTGGACCGGGAGGTCCACGCGACAGCCGGTCAACCACCCCAACGAGCATAGACCGCTCGTTGGGGACCCCGGCCAGGAGGCCGGCGCTACCTGTTCTTTCAACGACCTTCAACCTTGAGCCAAGCAAGAAATACACTCCATACCAATAGGCAAAATGCTCTGAGCCCTGTCGAAGAAGCAGAAGCCTCAAAAGAAAATTCTCAGATCAACATGCGCGGTGTTACTCTGCTTGCGTGGATTGCGCTTCGTTTGGCGGCATTCATAGCGGCCGAGACGCCGGACTGGCGCGCCATTCAAAGAGGGCGCTTGCTGGCCTGCGCTGACGGCTGACACTACAGAGATTACGAGCTTTGGGGTAAGTTATGGACATTGAGATCGTTGTTCTTGGTGAGTCAGGCAAGCGAGTCTTGAGTGATTCCCGCATCCGCATCGGGCAAGACCCGAATTGTGAAGTCAGCTTGCAGCCAGGAAAATACCCCACGGTGGCCGGTGTGCATCTGACACTTGAGATGGTCAACGGAGCGGTCAGCCTGGCCAGGGGAGCTCCTTTGAGCGGCGAAACCTTCGTGAATGGCCATCCAGCCGCCGCCGGCGCCACCATTCGCTCCGGCGATATTCTTCGTCTGGGCGCCGGAGGGCCGGAGCTCCGCATTCGCCTGTTGGAGCAGGAGGCCTATGCGCCGCCGCCCGTCGCACATGAGCCCACGCGTGTTCTGAATCATGAACCCACCCGCATCATTTCCGGCACAACGCCCATGACTTATTCTTCCGCGCCGCCCGTCGCCCCAGCGGCTGCGGGAAGACAAGGCTACACAACCGAAGTCGCGCGCGGAGTTTCCGCCGCTCCCCGTCCTGCTGTGCAGCAACCCGCGGCAAGCGCTGCAGAAGGTGAAGACATGAGCATTGTGGAAGGCAAGGTGAAGTCGCTGCAAAGTATCCTGGTGGTATGTCTATTGATTCTCCTCGTCCTGCTGGGATGTAACATCTGGCAGAGCTGGGAGCTTTACCAGACCAGGGACGAGGTGCAGCAGCTACGCGCACAGGCTGCGAACGCTGTCACACAGTTCACTCCAGCGCTCGATCAGAGGCTGGGCGTGTTTGAGCAGCGCATGGACGGCATGGATGCAAAGGTCGCGGAGGCCCAGGACCGCATGGTCAAAACCATGGATGCCCAGACCAAGCGCGAAGAGGACCGCATGGTTGATCGCATGAACGCGGCGATTCCCGCCATGCTGGACAAGTACATCGCCGGCAAGGTGGCGCAGGCGAGGCAATAAGCATCTTCACGGCGCAAGAAATCCAGACGCCCCATCCTATTATTTATGGCGAAAGGGTGGGGCGACGGCAAGGTCACGTTGACTCTGGCTTCTCTCTATTGGGTGTAAGTGTAGGACTCATAGCCATCGAGATAGACCGATAGCGGAAGCGTGAAAGTCCCATCCGGGCCGGGGTGCCCACCCCATGGATTGCGCAGAGTTACGGTCTGCGCGGCATCGTCGTAACTCATCACTGTGTAACAATGCGACGCAACCCACCAGCTCGCTCCGGCGATCTGCGCGTTGGGCGCCGTGGGCTTCGTCCCGGCTACCATCGCCACCCCGCCTGCGCGGAACCGTCGCAGTTGTTCCATCGCTTGCTGGCTGTCATTTGTCATACCCGCATTGACTTTGCCTTGGCCCATGAACGCCTCCATGACCCGCACCGGAATCCCTCCCTGGCCCAGGTCCTTGTAAGCTCCGAAGACCTCGCCATTCTCCCGCACGGTCTGCGCCAGCACGGCGAAAAATCCCTTTTCATCGAGAAATCCCACCAGCGCCTGCGCCTCAGATGTGGGAATGCCCTCTGTATGAAGCTCCGTAGCCAGGCTCTGCTTGAGCGCATACTGGTCCATCGATCCATCCTGGCTCACCACCGAACGAATAGCCCGGTCATAGGCCACCAGCAGCGTGTCCGAACCATCCAGCCATGAAATGGCCATGGGCTCAATAAAAACCGGAATCACATCTGATTTCTGGATGGCCACAACCAGGCTTTGCCGCAGGACGCGCTGCGCATAGGCTCGCATCAGCACCGCGACCCACGTGCCCTCCGAGCGGTCGTAGCCATGCGCCCGCCCATAATCCACGTCGCTCTGGTACACGGCCTCATCCGGCCCGCTGAAGAAGTGAACCTTGTAGCCGCCGTTGGGATTCTGGCGGATAGCGTTGCGCAGGGTTCCGGGCGCGGTCTTGGCCAGAGCCGCAATCGTCGCATGAAAGTAGCAACTGCCCAGCTGGCCTTGACGGACTGCCTGCGGACTAATTCCGTGGGCTCCGTAGAGTGCCGTGTCCTGTGCCCAGCCTGATACCGCCAGGCCGCTTCCCAACAGCAAAACGGCGATCCCTGCAAATAGCTTGCGCATCTTGATTCTCCTTCTTGCTCGCCTCTTATTATTTCCGGCCGTGTAAATCTACCCCTGTTCAGGAATACGAATTTCGCCTTAGGCTCAAGCGTAAAAACTTTTGCATTTTGCGCTCTATTTCAACTCTTTCAGTCGGTCGCAGCCCCACTGGTTTCCCAGACCGCAGCCCTTGGTGAACAACTGCCTGGCCTTGTCGAGATTCTTTCCCCCCACGCCGCGACCAGTCCCGTAGCAGAGCCCCAGATTGCTGCAAGCTATGGCATTATTAGCATCGCAGGCACGCGAATATAGAGCCGCTGCATGGGAATCGTCATGGGGCACGCCGCGGCCGTTCCAATAGTTGCTGCCCAGATTGCTGCAACCCAGGGCATCGTTCGCATTACAGGCTCTGGAATAGAAAGCCGCCGCGCGGGTATCGTCCTTGGCCACGCCATTGCCGTTCGCATACATCACGCCGAGATTGGTACAAGCCAGGCCATTGCTAGCATCGCAGGCCCTGGAATAGAAAGCCGCCGCGCGCGAACCGTCCTTTGGCACACCACCTCCATCGCGATACAGGTTGCCGAGATCCTTGCACGCCTCCCCGCTGCCGCCCGTGCAGGCCTTGTCCAGCAGAGGAGCGGCCATCGAGAAGTTCTTCTGGTCGTAAAGTGTAAGGGCCAACTTCGTAATATCACTTATACTCGGCTGCTGAATCGGCGGATTGACAACCTGTGGCTGGACTGTCTGCTGTTGGACAAGCGGCGGCTTGCTATTGTCCGCGTACACGGGTTTTTCAGTCGCTGAACTTGTATTCGGTTTGGACGCGGGCGACGGTTTTTGTGAACCGGATGAAGACGTAAGGGGTATATTGGTATTCGCGCCCGCCTGAAGTGGTGGAATTACAACGGGCTGAGTCGCTTGCGTCTGCTCGTGCTGCGGTTTGGACGCAAAAATCCAAGCCGTGGCGAAAACCGCAGCCAGCACCAAAACCGCCAATGCTCCCCAAGCCCAGACGGGAATACTCCGCTCCTTGCGCTTCTCGTCAGGAGTCGCCGGCTGCGGTACAGGCTGCGTAAATGGCTGCGATACAGGCTGCGTAAACGCCGCAACGTTCTGTTCCCGATGCCTCCAATCCCTCTCGATGACTGTCGGCGCGTGCGCGTATTCGGCCGTCTGCTCCGTCCGTCTCTGGATGGGGCCGGACTGCATGGTGTCGAGCTCGCTGAGCACCTCCGCGTCTTGAGGGCGGTCTTCGCGGTTCTTGGCCAGCATTCGCATCACCAACCCATCCAGACCCGGCCAGTTGGCCAGCTCCGCCCGGCTTTCACTGGGCAAGCGTGGCGTCTCCATCTGGTGCAGCCGGCTCCAGCCTTCTTCATCGTGCGCGTGAAACGGCGTGTGCCCGGTCAGCATCTCGTAAAAAACGCAGCCCATCGCATAAAGATCCGTCCGGCCGTCCAGATCGGCGGAGGACACTCCCCTCCACTGCTCCGGCGCGGCATATTCCTGCGTCAGAAACCGTCCGCGCGACATGCTTAATTGGCTCGCGTTCTTGGCGATGGCGGCGATGCCGAAGTCAAGAACTTTGGGCGTCTCCCGGCCGTCGGCGGCGTACGCCAGCACGATATTCTCCGGCTTGACGTCGCGGTGAACCGTCTTCTGAGCATGGGCCGCGGCCAGTCCACTCACGATGCCGTGCGTCAGATCCAGTGCCCGCCGGATTTCGAACCCTTTGCGCTCCGCTTCCAGCGCTGCCCTCAGGCTTATCCCATCCACATACTCCATGGAGATGAAAGGGCTGCCGTCCTCGGTCTGGTACAGTTCCTTCACCTGGACAATATTAGGATCGTGCAAGGAGAAGGCGGCCTTCGCCTCGTTGCGGAAACGCTTGAAGAACTCAGGATTGTGGCTCAGCTCGGTGGCTAAAAACTTCAGCGCCACCTGGTCGCCCAGCATCATGTGTTCGGCCAGGTAGACGATCCCCATCCCCCCATGGCCAAGTGTTCTGACGATCTTGAATTTGTTGATTACCACGCTGCCCGCGGCCAGTTCCTGAGACGCCATCAGCACCGCTCCATCGGTGGGGCATGTATTGTGCTGATCCGGGTAATCCGTATCGCAAATGGGACAGATTTTCATGCTGGCGACCTGTCATGAGTTGAAATTTTGCTGGCGAAAGAATACCACGCCGGCGGCTTCGCGGGGGCGGATTTTCCGCCCCTAAGCTACAATAAAGACAGGCCAAAGCCAAATTTTCCCGCGGAACCTCCGCAACATCAGCAAGGAGCTACAAATAGATGTCGATTCCCGCCACACAAATGCGCCCTGGTATGATCATCAAGCACAAGGACCAACTGCATCTGGTCTTCAAGGTCGAGCACCGCACCCCCGGCAACCTGCGCGCCTTCATTCAGGCAAAGCTGCGCAACCTCAAGTCCGGCGCGATGTTCGATGAGCGCTTCCGCTCTGCCGACGCCATCGAGAAGGTCGTCGTGGACTCGATTTCCATGGATTTCCTCTACAACGACGGCGACGACTACTACTTCATGAACCCCGTCGACTACGAGCAGACCGTCCTCAAGGGCTCCACGCTGGGCGACGCCGTAGAGTACCTCACGCCGAATTTGCAAATCAAGGTCAGCTACCATGACGGCCAGGCCGTGGGCGTTGATCTTCCCGCGGCCGTTGAGTTGACCGTCGTCGAGACCGAGCCCGGCCTCAAATCGGCCACCGCATCCAGCGTCACCAAGCCCGCCAAAACCGAGACCGGCCTCGTCGTCCAGGTTCCCGCCTTCATCAACGAAGGCGAAAAAATTCGCGTCGACACCAGCGAGGGAGCCTACCTCAGCCGCGCGTAGCGACTTCGGTGTAAGCTGCTGTATAGGCAAGGCTATGAATCGAATTGATTTCCAGAAGGTTGCCGAAACCCGTCTCCAGGAATCCAAGGCTTTGCTCGCCGCCGGATTTCCAGAAGGCGCATACTATCTGGCAGGGTACGCTGTCGAATGTGCGTTGAAAGTGTGCATTGCAAAACGAACTCGTGAACATGACTTTCCTGAGAAGGAATCCAAAGATTTCTACATTCATGATCTGGATAAACTCTTGGGGTTTGCGAAGTTGAAGGATGATCTTTATCAAGCTCTGCGAACAAATCCAGCGATGAATGCGAACTGGATCATCGCAAAGAACTGGGCAGAGACCAGCCGCTACCAAATGAAGACAGCCGCCGATGCAGTCGGGCTGCTCAAGGCCATTGAAGATCAATCAGGAGGGCTGCTCCCATGGGTACAGAAACGCTGGTGAGTTTCGACATCGAAAACGGAAAAGAAGTGATCGATGCGCTCGACCGGGATGATAAGAACCCCAAAGTTGCGCTCTGGGCCAAGCTCCCGGACTACGAGAGTTGGAGATTGGTAATTGCGTCTGACCGCCTCGATCAAAAGTCGCAATTCTCCGGCTATTCGGAGATCGTTGAGGCCATGGACAAGGCCGGAATTCCCATACACCGGCAGCCCTCCATATTGATGTTCCCCATGGACAATCCGATGATTGCGGCCCTGCGCAGCATCTTTGCCTCCGCAAAAGAGACTTACGGAATGCGCCTTGGTGGTCAAGGTTTCGGCGATCAATATCTGGAGGACGCCTTCGTCTATCGCATCCGCTAAGGCGACGGCTTCAATTGGTTCTGGCTTAATAGCGGTCTCGCCTGACTAGATGGAGATTCGAATGAAACCTCTTCTCTCATTGCTCCTCGCTTGCCTTGTTTTACCGTTGGCTGGACTGGCGGCGGAGACGCCGCAATCAGCCACGGCCGACCAGACGGCTGTCGTCGAGGGTAACAACGCCTTTGCCATAGCGCTCTACGGCCAGTTGCGCTCGCAAGACGGCAATCTCTTCTTCTCGCCCGAGAGCATCTCGACCGCATTGGCCATGACCTATGCCGGGGCGCGCGGCGACACCGCCTCCGAGATGGCGAAAACGCTCCATTTCACGCTGCCGCCGGAGCGGCTGCATCCGACGATGGGCGCCCTGCTGAGCAATCTCAACGCCGCGCATAACGGATACCAGCTTCGCGTCGCCGATGCTCTTTGGGCGCAACGGGATTATGTGTTTCGCGATGATTTTCTCAAGCTGACCAAGAGCGATTACGGCGCGGGATTCAATCAGGTGAATTTCAAAGGAGCGACCGAGGCGGTGCGCTTGACCATCAACCAATGGATCGAGCAGAAAACAGGCAATAAGATCAAAGACCTGCTGCAGCCGGGAGTGCTCAACCCGCTGACTAAGATGGTGCTGACCAACGCCATCTACTTCAAGGGTGACTGGCTGACGCCATTCACCAAGGCATATACAGAGGAGGCCGACTTCCATCTATCCTCTGCGCGGAATGTTAAAGCGCCCTTGATGCACCTTACGGATGGTTTCGATTATTTCGACGGCGGATCATTTCAGGCCCTTGAAATCCCGTATGAGAGCGGGGATTTGTCCATGATCGTCTTCCTGCCCAGGGATATAGGCGGTCTGCCTGCTTTGGAAGAGTCGCTGACAGCGTCCAACATGAAGCAGTGGCTTGATCAGTTGCAGCCGGTTCACGAAGTGATCCTGACGTTGCCGAAATTTCAGATGACGCGGCAATTCGGACTTGAGGGCACGCTCAGCGCAATGGGGATGCCGCGGGCGTTTGATCCGAACGCCGCCGATTTTTCAGGAATGACCGGCAACCATGAATTGTTTATTTCCGCGGTGATCCATAAGGCTTTTATCGACGTCAATGAGAAGGGAACCGAAGCAGCGGCGGCGACGGCAGTAGTTATGGAGCATGCGACGGCGATGCCGCCGAGATTTAGACCACCGCCGACCCCTGTTTTCCGCGCCGACCACCCCTTCGTATTCCTGATCCGCGACAATCGCTCGGGAGGCATCCTGTTCATGGGACGCGTCACCGATCCGACGAAGTAAGATCAAACAATATTTGCGCCTTTGCCTTTCTGAATCGTTTCCTTCGTATCCGCTTCAAATAAGAGGGAAATTGACGTCTGGAAGCGGTTTCCCGTTTGACCTCTCTCCATCCCATCGTGTATCCCTGTCTCTACGTATTCTGAACGCCCAATTCCCCTCGGAGGTTTCCACATGCCCGTTCCTGCTGTCATCGCCGGCGCCACCAGCGAGTTTGCCCTGAACACAGGCTCTCTGCAAAAAGCTGTTGCCGATCTCACACCCGAGCAATGGCTCGCCCGTCCCAGCGACCATTCGAACCACGTCACCTGGATCGTAGGCCACGTCCTCTGGGCGCGCCATGCACTCATCAACCGCGTCGGTGGCAAGTGGTCCTGCCCCGATCTGGAGATTTTCGCCCGGTCCGCCAAGCTCGACGCGAGCGCCAGCTACCCGGCCCCTGAAGCGCTACTGGCTCTCTGGCGCGACTCCGCCGCCGCGCTCGACGCCACCTTGAATGCACTCACCCCCGAGGTGCTGGCCGCTCCCGCGCCTCCCGGACCGCCAAGCCAGGACGGAAAGGTCAGCGGCTTCATCGGCGTACTGGCCTGGCATGAAACCTATCATCTAGGCCAGGTCGCCTACCTGAGCAGTTGGCTCGGACACTCCGGCATCTTCGGCTAACCACACGCCGCTCGAAACAAAGAGGCCACCGCTGGTTTGGGGTGGCCTCTCTCTTGCATTGTGGCTGCGGCGAACTCGCTAGTACCCCGCCTCCGGCAACTTCACCAGCCGTGCATCAAGCAGCGCCTCGATGCTTCTCAGCGCCTCCAGCACCTTGTCGGAGACAGGCGCGTCCACCTGCACCACGGAGAGCGCCTTTACCGGCTTGGCTCCCGCCCGCTCGCGGCCCAGCGCGAAGTTGCCGATATTCACCTCATGCTCGGCCAGGATGGTCCCAATCCGCCCGATCACGCCCTTCACATCCAGATTGCGGCAGACCAGCAGGTTGCCTTCGAGCGGCGTCTCAATGTCGATGCCGTCAAACTCCAGTAGCCGCGGCTGCTCGCCGTGGATCACCGTTCCCGTAGCGCGACTTTCGCCTTTGGCTGTATGCAACTCGATGGTCAGCACCGTGGCCGCGCCGCCGCGATGGCTCTCCTGCTTCTGCTCGTGAACGCGAATGCCGCGCTCCTCGGCCACCGACGCCGCGTTGATGCGGTTCACGTTCTCCGATCCCTCCAGCAATCCGGCAATCGCCGCGTTGCGCACCAATTCGGTTTTGGCCTCGGCCAGCGTGCCGCTGTAGACCAGATCGATGGCTTCAATGCCGCCCTTGCCTGCTTGCGCCAAAAAGCCTCCCAGCCGTCCCGCCAGGTCGATGTACGGCGCCAGCGCCACGTACTCCTCATGGCTCAGCGACGGCAGATTGACTGCATTCTGCGCCACGCCGAGCTTGAGGTAATCGCGCACCTGCCTCGCAATCTGAATCCCCACCGCCTCCTGCGCCTCGCCCGTCGAGCCGGCAATGTGCGGCGTCAGAATCACGTTCTCCAACTCCGCGTAGGGCGAGTTCTTCGGCGGCTCTTCGCGGAACACGTCCAGCGCCGCGCCCGCAACCTGCCCGGACTTGAGAGCCTCCACCAGCGCCGCGTCGTCAATCAATTCCCCGCGCGCGCAGTTGATAATGCGCACGCCCTTCTTCATCGCGGCCAATGTTTTTGCGTTGATCACGCCCGTTGTCTGCGGCGTCAGCCCCACGTGCAGCGTGATGTAATCCGAGCCGGCAATCAGCTCCTCCAGCGTCACCAGCCGGATGCCGTTCTCTCTCGCCACTGCGGCAGACACAAACGGATCGCTGCCGATAATATCCAACCCAAAGCCCTTGGCGCGCTTCGCGACCTCCAATCCAATCCGTCCCAGCCCCAGAATGCCCAGCGTCTTGCCGCGCAGTTCCGCTCCCTGCAAGCTCTTCTTCTCCCACTTGCCGNNGCGTATTCATCACCACAATGCCTCGCCGCGTGGCCGCATCAGCATCGATGTTGTCCACGCCCACTCCGGCGCGGCCAATCACACGCAGCTTGGGCCCGTGGCCCATCAGCGCATCGTCCGCCTGCACCGCCGAGCGCACCACCAGCGCATCGGCATCGGCCAGCGCCGCGGCCAATCCCTGCGGCAACTGGTCATGCGTCAGAATCTCCCACCCCGGCTCGGCCGCGAACACGGCCAGTGTTGCCGGAGAAACCTTCTCTGCCAAAACAATCTTCATCTTTCCTCCCTGTCCCTTGCGTGCTGCTTCATACTCGTCAAAGCGAATGTTGTTTTGCTCGCACAGCATCTCGAAGATTCGCACCACCGCCGCATGAGGCTTGCCCTCGCCCCGTTCGTACTTGGTCAGCGAGTTGGCGTGCACGCCCAGCCGCTCCGCCATCTCATATTGATAGAGATCAAGCTGCCTCCGTGCGATCAGCAGCTTCTCCCCAAAACTCAACTCGGACATAAATACAGCTCCCAGCTCTCAGCTAACAGCTAACAGTTGAAAAAACATTGGACAGCGATGAGAAACTGTCTGCTGTCGGCTGTTAGCTGTTAGCTGCCTTCGCAAACACTTCCTGCGCCGCCGCCACGCCCTGCCCATACTTCACCGGCAGCCCCAGCACATCTTTCGCAATGTGTTCCATCGCGCCCATAAACGCCACAGTATCCAGGTAGTCGAAGAAGCCCAGGTGCGCCACGCGGAAGATCTTGCCCTGCATCGTGCCTTGTCCGTTCGCCGTCACCAAACTGAACTTCGCTTTCAGCGCCTTCACCACAGAGCCCGAATCCATCCCCTCCGGCACCAGCACCGCCGTTGCCGCGGCCGATGGCGACTTCGGAGCAAAGAGCGTGAATCCCAGCGCCACCAGGCCTGCCCGCGTCGCCGCCGCATTCACCTGCGCATTGTCGATCAGCGCGATGCGCCCCTTTTCCAGGTCACCGCCCGCTTGCCCGGCAATGTAATCCAGTGCCGCGCTCAGCCCGGCAATCAGCGCCACCGCCGGCGTGTAAGCGCTCTCGCCCTTCACCGCGTTTTTGCGCTCCTTGCGCAGGTC
>PMGP01000222.1 GCA_003156235.1 Acidobacteriaceae bacterium | reverse complement strand
TCGTAGTAGCCGCCGCCCCAGTGGCGAATCATGTTCATGTTGGCGTCGCGCGCCGATTGCAGGATGCGGCGATAATTAGCCGTGGTCACGCGATTGGGAAAGCTGTCGAAGGGAATCACGTCCGCGCCCTTGGCAAAGACAGGAATGCCGTTGACGATGAACTCAAAACTGCGGCCCCACTTGTCCAGTTCGCGATGGAGCACTATGGAACGCAGACCGGTCTTGACCTTGCGGGTTTCGACCGTTTGTCCTCCACTGAGAACAACCGCGTTAAAGTCGTAGAGCGGCTGCTCGCCATAGCCGGCCGGATACCAGAGCTTGGGTTTCTGAATCTCGATGGGCAGATCGATGACGTTGCGTCCGGCATGAAGAGTGACGGAAGCAGAAACGACAGGCATCATGCCAGCTAACGGCTCGCCACTACCCCAATAACTGACACTAACGCGAGTGGTAGTTGCTGCCGCAGCGTCAATCTCTACCTCCGCGTCGAGGTGCGCCACATCTTTGCTCACGTCGCGCTGGCGAATGGCGAAGTCGGCGATGCGGGCTTTGTCCCAGGCCTCAATGCGCACCGGCTTCCAGATGCCGCTGGTCACAAAGCGCGGGCCCCAGTCCCAGCCATACTCGTACGCGGGCTTGCGAATATAGGTTTTGTCTTCAGTCTTCGATCTCAGCCGGAAAAGATCACTGGCAGCCGCCTCCTGAGCAGCCTTGATGGGCGATGGAAAGACCACGCGCAGCAGGTTCTTGCCCGTGTGCAAGTGGCCCTTCACGGGCACGCGCCAAATGCGAAAGCTGTTGTCTGCGCTGAGTACCTGCGCATCGTTGACGTAGACCTGGGCGGCGGCATCCAGGCCGTCGAAGACCAGGTCCACGTTCGAGCGGGCAAGCAGCGCGGGCGTGACCTCGAAGCTCAACTGGTATTCCCAGCTCTCCTGCTCGATCCATTGCAGCTTGGCCTCATTGTCACGATAAAAGGGGTCGGTTATCTTCTTGTTGGCCAGCAGGTCAAGATGCACGTCGCCGGGGACGGTAGCGGGAAGCCAGCCGTTCTCGGCCTGCGCTCCGCTGGCCGCGATCTGCCGGAACTGCCAGCCGTGGTCGAGCGCCAGAACGACATTCTGCGCCGGACTGACTTGCGCTTGCGACCTCTCGCCTCCCATGCCAACAACCGCGCCCACCAGAACGCAGCACATCACTCCCCAGGCCGTTGCAGTTCGCATCCAACTCCTCCAGGCCTTCCGCTCAGCCGCATTCGCGGATGAAAAAGGCGACTCGATCCATTCGCCGTTAAGGTTATCATGCATCCCTGCGCGGCAAGCCCGCCGCTGCGAAGAGGCAAACGATAGGCATCACCGGCAGCCTGTACCTCCCCACGGCTTGCGCCCCTCCTGAAACGGCGAGGAAGTAAAGCGAAACTCCCAACAGAAGCAACATAACATCGCGGCGAGCGCAACCGCATAGCGCCCCGCGCGCAGCCAGCAGATACAGACCGAGCAGCACCACTTCCAGCGCGGCCATCAGAGCTGCCGCCCAGGGATGCGCTTGCTCAAGGCGTATGGCGGACCGCAACGGCCCTTCGTTCAACACGCGTTGTGGTCCGTCCGCTGGATAAACTCCCAAGAGGCGCAGCAGTTCGGCGGCGCAGGGCGTGAACGCAACCATCGCTGAACCTTCCAGTTGCACTTTCAGGGATGTGCCCGGATGCGCGCGCAGCACGCGCGCTGCTTCCGAACGCATGAAGGCAACGCGGCGCGCCTGATTCCATCCGGTTTGTTCGGGATGCCGCATCCGATAGCTCTGCTCGTCTGGATAGCCCAAGCCGCTCTGCACCTCGATGAAGGGCCGATGCTGGACGCGAGCTTCGACTTCGGCGGCCTGATAAAAGTAAAGATTCCGGGCCACGATGCTGGAAAACCCGCCGAAACCGGTTTCAATTTGATTACGAAGCTGCCATGCCGCAAGCCAGGGAAGGACGCTCAGCAGCAGCACTGCGGGAGCCTTCCAGCGAAGGCCGGGGTCCCCAGCGACGGGTCGTTGTCGCTGGGGTGGGAGGCTGGGAACGCGCGCCAGCACTACAAACAAGCCCAGCGCCAGCGCTGCCGGTAGATAGTAGCTGACCGGACGCACAAAGGTTGCCGCGGCCAGACCCAGGCCCGCCTGGGCCAACACCCACAGACTCCGATCACGAAGGAAGACCGCCATGCGCTCCAGACTCAGCACAAGCAGCGCGAGAAAGAGCGTCTCCGGCAGCAAGCGCACAGAGTAGATGATCGAGATCGGCTCGAAGGCGAAGAGCCACGCCGCCAGCAGCGCGACGCGCTCCTCGGCGAAAACGGCGCGGGCCAGCCGCCAGACCAGCAGCACGGTGAAAGCCGACAGTAATACCTGCGCCAGTGCGGCGGTTGCCGGACCAGTCAAGCTGAACAGCGCAAGAAAGAGCGGATAGCCGGGGGTGCGATCGATCTCCGGCAGAGCGCCGGTGATGAAGCGAGCCTGCAACAGCAGATTGCGTCCCGGTTCCAAGTAGCTGGCCGTATCGCCGCTGGCGATGACGCCGGTTCCGCTCAGCACGAGAGCCGCGCTCAACAGCAAGAGCCGGAGTGCAGCGGCCGCGACCACAGGCTCTCGAAGCCGCGGCGTCCACCAGGCATGCTCTCTCTGCACAGCTGGCTTTGCAATCATCGCTTCTTCTCCAGCACAGCCCGATAGAGCGCTTCCCACTCATTGGCTTTGGCGTCCATGCTGAAGTGGGCCACAATGCGTTCACGCGCCGCATGGCCCAGACTGCGGCGTTCTATGTCCGTCCTCCGCATCATCTTCAGCATAGCCTCGGCCAGGCCCTCCGGGCTCTTAGCGACGACGAGCACGCCATCGTCTCCCACAAGCTCGCGCACCCCGCCTACATCGGTGGCCACAACGGGCTTCTCCATGGCCATCGCTTCGCCTACGGCCAGCGGCATTCCCTCCCAGGCCGAGGCCAGCACAAAGCCGTCGGCGGCGTCCAGCAGGGCGGGCATATCACGGCGCAAACCCAGCCAGCGGACGCGCCCGCGCAAGCCCAACTCGTCTGCCAACACAATTAAACCGGAGAGAGCGTCCGCATCCCCCTCTCCGGCCAACCATAACCGCGTCTCGGAACAGTCTGTCGTCACCCGCGCAAAGGCCCGCAAGAGATTCGGATAGTCCTTGGCCGGGACGATGCGCCCAGCAGTGAGCCAGATAAACTCGTCGCCCGCGCCCATCTCCTCTCTCATGTGGGCGCGGCGCTCAGGACTGAGCGAGAACTCCATGGTGTCGATTCCATTGGCGAGGATCGACAACTTGCCGGCTGGCACAGCCCTGAGGCGCACAAACCGATCTGCTGCTGCCTGGCTTACGGCGGTGGTGTGGAGGCTCAATCCATCGGTCAGCCGATAGGCCATCATGCGCGGCCAGCGTCCTTCATAGACGTTGTGAATGGTGGAGAAAACAGCCGCTCCCGGATGCAAAATCTTGAGCAGGCGGGCCATCATGTTGGCCGGATAGGTGTGGCTGTGGATCAAATCAGGTTGGAAGTCGCGCAGAAAGCGGAGGCCTTTCCACCAGCCGGCCAGAAGGCTGACCGGTGTCTTGCGCATGTCGAAGTAAACAGGATCGAGGGTAGTGGGCCACTGTTCGGGCTGGCGACCGCGGAGAACGAGCAGAGCGACCGCATGGCCGCGCGCCGCCATGCGCTCCGCCAGCGCCAACGCTTGCCGTTCCGCTCCGCCGATACCCAGCGAAGTAAGCACGTACGCGATCCGCATTTCACTCACACCCTGCAAAAAACCAAGTGGGAAGATGATAACGCGCGCAGTCAGGCTTTGGCAGCATCCCGATTTGGACTTGTCGTTGCTTATTATGTTCCCCTGAAACTGAAAGTGGAAAAACCAGTCCATATTTGCATTTGCTGATCTGGTAAACTGAAAAGTACTTTCATTCAAGTGAGGTGGGTTCATGGAGCTGGGCGAGTGGGTGAAATCCAATGTTGATTATGGCCGGCGGCTGGTGGGTTCCGGAATCGAGGGAGCGCGTTCAGGCCAGGATGAATTCCTCGACGGAGAGCCTCTTGCTCCCTTTCTTGGCGAGTCGTTCAAAAGCGCGCTGCTGCCCGCCGCTGTGGGCGCGTGCGTCGGCGTGCTGGTCGGTTATCCCATCTGCCGGCGAAAATCCCCGGCTGTCACATGGGCGTATGGGCTGCTTGGCTGCGCCATTGGGCTTACCACAGGCGTGGCTTGGACAAGCCGCCATCTCGGCGCCAGCGTCGCCAGCGGCGCGCTTAAGAACATTGGCAAGGTGCGCGATGAGCAGTGGTTGACCAAGAATCCCGTCAATTACGCGTAGAATCCGGGCGATATGTAATTCAGAATGAAAAACCCGCCATGAGACAACTCTGCTGTCTCATGGCGGGTTTTCATCTTACGATGGCCTTCATGCCGTTCGAGCTACTTACAAAATTCAAAGAAGAGTGCAAATAGTGTCAGGGTTTGC
>PMGP01000242.1:679-2991 GCA_003156235.1 Acidobacteriaceae bacterium | reverse complement strand
CCGTATTTCTTAATTGCAGCAATGTGGTCGGAGTGCTGTTCCTCCTTGGTGGCGACCAGATCGAGGGTTGCCTCATCGCGGAAGGACATCCAGTTTTCAACGGAAAAGCGCAGCAGCATTTCGTCACCTTAGGAGAAAATTCCTCTTGAATCTGTAAATATAGACCATTTTATGGGAATTGTCTGTAGCCTGGGAGATATTTTCTCCGGAAAGCTCTTTTAGATCAGCACGACAAGAACGCGCGAATCGGCTTCCTTTCAAATCCTCTTTGTTTTCATTCAGATAAGCCAGAAGCAATGTCCATTATCGGACACTGCGAAGCCAAACCCATTCCCATCCGCTACTTTCCAAACGCCGTCCGCATCCGCTTCCACGTCGTCTCCAAATCCTCAGGCAGGATGCGCGTCTCCGCAATCGTCGTCATGAAGTTGGTGTCGCCGGACCAGCGGGGCAGGGCGTGGAGATGGAGGTGTCCGGCGACGCCTGCGCCGGCGGCCTGACCCAAATTCATTCCAAAGTTGAAGCCGTGCGGGTGGTAGAGCTTCTCCAGCGCCTGTTCGGTGCGCTGCGCCAGGTAGATCAACTCATGGGCGGTCACAGCGGGCAAGAGCGCAAGGCGGTCCAGATGCGCGTAGGGCATCACCATCACGTGGCCGGAGGTGTAGGGGAAGGCATTCAGGCAGACAAAGCAGTGCTGGCCGCGATGGACAAGGCCGCCGGCGGATTCGGCCTCCTCTGACTTCATGCCGTGGGCGATGGCGTAATCAATGCTCGCGATCAGGTTGCAGAAGACGCAGTGGTGGTCGCCCGGCCAGGCCGCGAGGCTCGGGGGAACGCCGGGGCGGACAGCGTTGTCCGCCGTGGTGATGTAGGTAAAACGCCAGGGAGTCCAGAGAATGTCCATGGGTAGGGTTCCGTCTGCACCAGTATAGTTGCTTGTTGCGCGGGGCGCTTGCAGCCGCAAGTCTATTGTTTTTGCAGCGGCACGCGGGAAAACGCGGCTGACCCGCGATTTCTGTCAATCTGTTGCATTGACGGGGTAAAGCGGCGGTTGCTACACTGGTGAGCGTAGCTTCCTGCGCGGATTCCAGCAGCGAGTTGCGGCCGCCCCTGCGGACAGCCGCCGCCTGCCGGGTGTTTCCCAAGGATACCAGTCGTATTCAACGCCAGCCTGATCGGCGGGAAGGACTGTTCCCTGTGAGAGCACTGCGGACACAGGCGTGTGGTTGCGCGCGAGGAGATGGCCTTCGGCATCCCTCAGAGCAATAGCGGCAGAGGGACCATCCCCCAGCGGCAGGCAAGGTTGAGTCGCGGGAGCAAGGAATCCCGGAGCTGGTAGTAATGGCAAACGTCGTCAATCCCGAACCCGAGAGCATAACCCTGAATACTGAATTGGAAATCCCAACCCTTGAGCCTGCGACGGAGCAAGAGCAGCCGTCGCCTGAATCCACGTCCAACCCCGAGACCGCCGAAGCAGTTGACAATTCAGCGCTGGACGCCGATGCCCCATCCGAGTCTGTAACCCCTGTAGCTCCTGTAGCCGCAGAGACTCCCGTGGCGGAAGCCACCGTGGAAGCCGCGCCCGCAGCCGAAGTTGCAACGGAAGTTCCCGCGCAACCAGAAGTCGCAGCCCCGGCCGAGCCGAAGATTGAAGCCGCGCCCGCTGTCGAAACAGTTCCCGTCGCTGATGGGGCTCCTCTTACCGATGCTGAGCCGGCTGTGGTCGCGCCTCAACCGGAAGTGGCTGTTGCCGCTGAGCCGGTTGCCGAGCCTCCGGCGCCAGCCAAGTCCGCCGCGCCCGCTGAGCACAGCTTGGATCACGACGACTTTTCGGCCGCCCTGGAAGCCTTTGAACGCGAGCAGGCCGCCGAGGCCGCCGCCGTGGAAGCCTATGGCGACAAGATTGTCACCGGCACGGTGATCAAGCAGACGGAGAAGCACTTGGTCATTGATGTGGGCCTGAAGTCCGAGGGGCTGGTGCCGCTCGAACAGGTTCTGGATCACGCCGGAGCAGTGAAGTTCCAACCCGGCGACGTGATTGACGTGGTGATCGAGCGCGAAGAGCCGGAGGGCGGCTACCTGGCCAGCTACGAGCGGGCGCAGCGCTTGCGCGTCTGGGACACGATTGAGAAGGCCGCTGCCGACAAAACTCCGATCATGGGCACGGTGGTCAGCCGCGTCAAGGGCGGCGTCACCGTGGACATCGGGCTGAAGGCGTTTTTGCCCGGTTCGCAGCTTGAGATTCGTCCCGTTCGCAATTTGGACGGCTATCTTGGCCAGCAAATTGAAGTCCGGGTCATCAAGCTGAACAA
>PMGP01000242.1:0-636 GCA_003156235.1 Acidobacteriaceae bacterium | reverse complement strand
TCACCGACATGAGCTGGGGACGCCTCACGCATCCCCGCGACCTGGTGAATGTGGGCGACGAGATTCAGGTCAAGGTGCTCAAGTTCGACAAGGACAAGCAGCGGGTTTCGCTGGGCTTCAAGCAGTTGACGCCCGACCCCTGGCTGGACGCCACTGAGCGTTACCCGGTGGGCGCGCGCGTTCATGGGCGCGTGCTTTCGGTCACCGACTACGGCGCGTTTGTCGAATTGGAGCAGGGCATTGAAGGCCTGGTTCACCTCTCGGAGATGACCTGGTCCAAGCGCCTCAAGCATCCGTCAAAGCTGGTCAAGCCGGCCGATGAAGTCGATACCGTGGTGCTGAGCGTGAATCCGGCGGATCGACGCATCTCGCTGGGCATGAAGCAGCTGATGGAAAACCCCTGGGAGAACCTGACGGAGAAGTATCCCGCCGGCACAATCGTCGAGGGCCGGGTGCGCAACCTGACCGACTTNNTCGGCGTTGAGCCGCAGAACCGGCGTTTGAGTCTCGGCATCAAGCAGTTGCAGCCCGATGTTTGGGAGAGCTTCTTCGCAACCCATCGCGTCGGCGACCAGGTTCACGGCAAGGTGCTCAGGACGGCGCAATTCGGCGCCTTTGTCGAGATCGCGGAGGGCG
>PMGP01000421.1 GCA_003156235.1 Acidobacteriaceae bacterium | reverse complement strand
TGCGCAGGCCGCAGGAGATGACGGCGCACTCAGGGTGCACGCGGGCCAGGAATTCCGGGCGGGAGGAGGTGATGCTGCCGTGGTGGCCCACCTTGAGCAGTGTGCTGGCCAACTCGGGCTCGGCCAACATCGCCTGCTCGATTGGAGCCTCGGCGTCGCCTTCCAGCATCACCGAAGTAGCACCGTAAGCCACGCGCAGCACCAGCGAGTCGTTGTTGGTGGGTTCCGGGCCGGGCTGATAGCCGCTGAAGGGCGCTAGAACACTGATCTGTGTTGGGCCGAAGGGGAAGGCATCGCCGGCGCGCAGCGAGCGGACCCGCACGTGAAGTCTTGCGGCCTCGTCGAGCAGCGCGTTGTAAGCCCCGAAACGGGGATTGTTGCCTACCCAAAGCTCGGCGGGATGGAAGTTGCGCAGAACGGCGGGCAATCCTCCCATGTGGTCGGAGTGGGCGTGGGTGAGGGCCACTACGTCCAGGCGGCGAATTCCGCGCGACCACAGCACCTGGGAGACGACCTCCTCGCCGATGTCATAGTCCTGGGGGGCCTGATGCGGGCCTCCGCCGTGGCCGCCGCCATCCACCAACAGGGTCTTACCGTCGGGCGCAATCAACAAAATGGAGTCGCCCTGGCCCACGTCGATGGCCTCGACGAGCAGGGCGTTGCGGGGGTGATCGACGGGACGGGGCAGGACGGCAATGATGGCGGCCAGAAGCAGCGCGGCCCATGCAGTGCGGCGGGGCCAGCGGGCTCCGGATGAAACGGAAAGGCGCGCTAGAGCGATGGCCGCCGCTAGCAGCACGCAAAAGGCAAGCGACTGCCAAAGCAATGGCGCGGGAATGCGGAAGTCGCCCCAGGCCAGAGAGCCGAACAAATGCACCAGCCCGGTGCCGATATGGAGAAAGAAAGCCACGATCATCGCCGGGACTACTGCGTAGGCCGGACCAATGAAAGCAAAGAGCAAAGTAATCAGCGCTGCGGGCATGAGTACGACGAGCAGAGGTAATATGAACACATTTACCGGCAACGCGAAGACGGTGATGCGGTGAAAGTAGACGGCCATGGGCAGGGCCATGGCCAGCTCCACCACGCAGGAGACGACCATCAACTCGAAGCAGCGAATCAGGAAGCGCACAGATGCAGGAAAAATTCGCCAAGCTACGGATTCCACAAAACGACCATGAATTGTCGCTTGAAATGCTATTGGAGTAATGTCCATCGTCTCGCGCGCCATAGCGAGTTGCGGTAGCACCGGGTCGTTGACGGCCTCATTCTTGGAATCGCGGGAGGTCCTGCGTTTTGCTCGGAGTTTGGGTCGGATCGCAGTATGCAACGCAGCGGCCATCATGCGCAACATGACCCGAAATTGCGCCAGGCGCGGGGCGAGTTTTGCGTCCAGGGCGATTTGGCGCAGGTCGCGGGTGGCCGTCAGGTACGGATGCACCGTGGCCAACAGCAGCGGAGCGGCGACGCCGCCGATGGCGACAACGGCCAGCAGCGTCATCTGGAAACTGGCGTCGAAGAGGCTGCGGGGGCTGTAGGCCAGCAGGCAGAGGGCGGCAAAGCCGATGGTGTTCAGCGCGTTGCGCTCACGGTAGAGGAGGCGGCCGAGCAGGTAGAGAGTGACCATCCAGAGCGAGCGCGCTACCGGCGTGGCGAAGCCGGTGAAGATGGCGTAGGCGAAAGAGGCCAGAATAGTGACGAAGGTGGCGGGAACGCGGGAAAGGCGCAGGCGGCGCGCTACCCAGAAGATGCAGCCGGCCACGATGGCCAGGTGGAAGCCGGAAACCACCAGCATGTGGAAGGAGCCGGTGCGCTCAAAGCCCACGCGCAGAGAATGGGTCAGGAATGTGCGGTCGCCGGTGACCATGGCGGCGAGCATCACAGCATCGTCCTGTGACAGGCGCAGGGGAGCGGGCAGGCGGCGCATGGCCGCGGGCAAAGCCAGCAGGCTGGCGCTCGAGGCGCGCTGCAATCCGCTGATGCGGCAGGCGAGGAAGAGGTCCGGGGATGAGCCGAGACGGTCTACGCGGTCGATGCTGACCGTCGACGTTGAGGTGATGCCCTGGTCAACGAGAAAGTCCTCGCGGCTCCAGACGCCGGGATCGTGATAGACCTCTGGCGGCAACAGGCGAACCACGGCGCGAATGCGCTCTCCGCAGCGGAAGAGTTGCTGATTTGCCGGGGCTACAGGCCAGCGAACGGTCAGCCGTACACGGCCTTCGATGGGCGCTTGCGCGTCGTCGGCGTCGGTGACCACCTCCAGGCTGGAGATGCGCAGGTCGATTCGCTGCGAGGGTTGCTGGGCAAGGCCTTGGGTTGAACCGGGCTCGTCTAGATTCTGTTCTGTCTCGCCGCGCACCGGCCCGGCATCGACGACCGTGCCTTCGACGGTGCGGAGCAGGCCGTCGGAGAGGGCGGCCAGCGCGGGCGCGGGCGCCGGATGCGGCTCCATCCAGGCGCACCATGCGCCCAGCAGCAGCCACAGCGCGGCCAGCGGCAACCAGGCCAGGCGCTGTGCGCGGAACGCCGCCACGCCGCATAGCACGGCCACCAGCGCCAGCGCGAGGAGTACAAAACTGGGCCGCAGATAGAGCCAGTGTGTGACGGCAATCCCAACGGCAAAGAGCCAAGCCGCGTGAAAGAGCGGGACGGTGCCCTGGCTGATGTCCGTTCCGGCGAGTGCGGAACCGGCAAGGGCTTGCCCGGAGATGGGAGGAGGAGATTCCATCGCGCCTGGAAACTGAAAAGCTCTTCTGGCCCTCAAGCCTATCAGGCTCGCCGCAATTGGACCACTGTTTCCAGATGAAAGGTCTGGGGAAAGAGATCGGCGAGGGTGATGGACTGGATGGCGTAACCGGAGGCGATGAGCACACGCAGGTCGCGTGCCAGCGTGGCCGGATCGCAGGAGACGTAGACCAGGGCGGGCGCGGCGATCTGGCCGAGCAGAGCGCATGTTTCCGCACCCAGGCCGGTGCGCGGCGGGTCAACCACAATCAGATCGGGAACAGTCGAGCCGGAAACCACGTCGGTAGGGCGATGGGTCGCATTAGCGCGAAGAAAATCCATAGTGTCGCTCTTCACCGGAATTCCGGAGGAGCCTTTGAGGTTGGCCGCGAGCGCTGCCGTTGCCGAAGGGGCCGACTCGACGGCGACTACACGGGCGAAGTTAGTCGTGAGCTGCCGTGCGAACAGTCCGACGCCGGCGAACAGGTCCCAGGCGAGAGCGCCTTGATGATCGGCGACGACTCGCTCCACCAGAGAGTCCACCAGCCAACGGTTGACCTGAAAAAATGCGCCGTGATCCACACGATAGTCGAAGCCGGCAGCGCGATAGGCGAGCGATGCCGCGCCCCACTGCGCCAGCGTGCGTGGCTGCTGGCCGGGACGGCCCTCCGTTACAAGCTCCGCTCCGATGAGCGCGGGAATCCGCTCGTGCCACGCCTGCGCCAATTCGTCAAAACGCTGCCTGGCCGGGTTTGCGGTGAAGACAGTGGCCAGCAGCGCGGTTTCTGCCGCATCAGAGAAGAGCGCAATCTCCGTGGGGCGCATCGCCGGGGCAAACCCGCGCGCAGCCTGAGCAAAAGCCAGTGCGGCCTCCACCAGAAGAGGCGCGGCGATGGGGCACTCGCGCATGGGGCCGACCGCATGAGAGCGGCGGCTGCGATAGCCTGGGTTTCCTGCCGCGTCGAAGGCCAGGCGGATGCGGTTGCGATAGCGCCAGGGCTCGCCGGAGAGTATGGTAATTTCCGAGGGGACTGTCACGCCGCCGCGCTCCAGGGTTTCGCGCAGTATGGCCTGTTTGAAGGCCAGTTGGGTGGCGTAGCCGGTGTGCTGATAGTGGCAGCCGCCGCAAAGGCCAAAGTGCGGGCAGGCGGGCGTGATGCGCTCCTTCGCTACTCGGACGATATTCTCAGCCTCGGCGGTCGCGTAGCCGGGCTTGCTCTGCGTGATGCGCACCTGCGCCTGCTCGCCCGGCAAAGTGAGCGGAATAAAAACGGCTTTGCCCTCCAGACGAGCCAGGAATGCGCCGCCGTAAATTGGCTTCTCGATTTCGACGAGCTGCGGATCGGAAATTGGCCTGTTTCCAAACGAAACGCCCGAAAAGCCTTCCTCAGGGGCTAAAGCCCAACCTTTATTTTGTCGCAGTTGCGGCACGACTGAAGTCGTGCCCTGACGCTTCTCGGCATTCGAAATAAGTTTTTCTGTAGTCTGTGAAGTCGTGCCCTGACGCTTCTCGGCATTCGAAATAAGTTCTTCCGCAGCCTGTAAAGTCGTGCCCTGACGCATCTCGGCTTTCGAAATCAGTTTTTCCGTAGCCTGTTTAGCCCCGGAACTCTTCTTCCCGGAGATATTGCTCGCGGCAGAACGTTTCTTCGCGGCCTGTTTGGTCCGGCGCTGCATGGAGATTTGTTTTCTGGGCGTCATTGCTGGCTCATGTAAAAAAGGCTGAGGCGAGGCAGGTTGTAGTGCACCAGCAATTGCTTCTGCACAAATTGCCGCTCCACCTGGCGCAACTGCACGGCGCCCATGCGGCTGCGGTAGGGCGCCAGTTCGCGCGCCGCATGCGCCTTGAGGCTCACCAGCAGCTCTTCGGGCGCCGCAGCGGTCAAGGCGGCAAAGAGCTTTTCTTCGAGCACGGTGAGGGTGCGTTCCAGCGACTCAAGGTCTAGCTTCTGACCTTCAATTCCCTGCGAGGCACCGGCTAGTTCGCGTAAACGGGCAGCGGTTGCGGAGCAGGCTTCAGGGGCTACAGTCGCTGCATCCAGCACTGCGGCGGCGGCTTCCAAGTGAGCAGCCACGCGCTCAAGCTCGAATCCCGACTCGCGATCGGTTGTGGAGGGAGCCGTGCCGGCCGAGGCCTCGCGCAGTTCCTCGGCGGCCACCATCACCGCCTGCGCGCACCAGGCCAGGCCGTTGATGCGCCGCATCCGGCCACGCTTTTGCCGCGCCTCGTACTTGTCGAAGGCCGCGTCGATGCCGCGCAGCACGGCCTCCAGCGGAACGCCTGCCTCGCGCCAGATTTCGATCAGCGCCCAATCCAGCGTGGAGAGCAACAGTAGCGCCCCGCGCCGCTGCTGGAAGCGGTCCTCGATCTCGGTGAAGTAGTTGAAGTAGTTCAGCACGGCGTGCGCCTCAGCGCTGCTTGGCGGGGCGGTTGCGCTCGAAGAGGATCAGCAGGCCATCGAGGGTGAGCATATCGTCGATCTCGGAGATGAAGCGCGAGTCCTCGGCGATCTGCCGCGCCAGTCCTCCGGTGGCGATGACGCGCGCCTTCTGACCCAGCTCGGCCTCAATGCGCTCCAGAATGCCGTCCACCAAACCGATGTAGCCGAAATAAAGTCCGCTTTGCAGGTGGGTGACAGTGTTGGTGCCGATGACCTTTGCGGGTCGCTTGATGTCCACGCGGGTGAGCCGCGCGGCGCGGGAGAAGAGCGCCTCGGCACTGAGGCCAAGTCCGGGCGCAATGGCCCCGCCCAGGTACTCGCCTTTGGCCGATACAACATCAAAGGTGGTCGCCGTGCCAAAGTCCACCACCACGCAGGGGCCCCCGTAGCGCTCGAAGGCGGCTACGGAGTTCACCAGACGGTCCGCGCCCAGTTCGGCGGGGTTGTCCACCAGCACCGGCATTCCGGTTTTGATGCCCGGCTCAACAAAGAGCGGCTTGGTGTAGAAGTAGTCTTCGCAGACTTGGCGAAGCGTGCTGTCCACCGGCGGCACCACAGAGGAGATGATGATGTGCTTGACTTGGCTTGGAGACAACTTATTCATTTCAAATAGGTTGACGAAAATGACGCCGTACTCGTCGGAGGTCTGGGAGCGGTGGGAGGTGATGCGCCAGTGCGCGGCCAGCTCCGGCTTCACGCCTTCGAGCTTATAGAGTCCCAGCACCGTATTTGTATTGCCTACATCGATGGCTAGAAGCATGGTGTTCTCAGCTTATCTCGGCGGCGCGAATACCGCCTGTTTGCACCGTGACGACTCCCGAACTCGTGCGTACCAGCAGGAATCCGTGTTCGTCCAGCCCGGCAGTTTCGCCTATGCAGGCCTGCGGGCCGTGTACCTCAACGCGCCGCCCACGAATCCAGGTCGAAGCCTGCTCGACGCGCGCGGGAATCGTGNNAGCAAATCCTGCCGCGAAACTCTTCGGTCCGCATCCAGATCGAGCGAAGTGGCGGAGGTGGACAGTTCGGATGCGAAGACGCGCTGGTGGACGTTGATGCCGATGCCGACCACCGCAAACTCAGCCGCCCCGCCGGAAATCTTCGACTCGACCAGGATGCCGCCAACTTTGCGCGGGCCGATGAGCAGATCGTTGGGCCAGCGCAGATCAATGATCAGGCCAGTAACGGCGCGAATAGCCTCGGCGGCAGCCAGTCCCGCAGCAAGCGGCAGAAGCGGCAGGCGGGCGGCGGGAATCGGTGTGCGCAGCAGTACGCTCGCGTAGAGTCCAGCGCCCGCGGCCGAGTCCCACGTGTGGTCGCCGCGGCCACGGCCGGCTCGCTGCTCATCAGCAAAATAAACTGATCCATGCGGCGCATCACTGCGGGCGGCAGCCAGAGCGTCAGAATTAGTGGAATCAGTGGCTGGAGAAAAATGCAGTTTGCTTGCAAAGACGGTTCCGGCCAGCGACATCTCCAACTCCGCAAGGTTATACATCGTTAGAGAAACCTCTTACTATGTAGCTGTTTTGAAAGGGCACGACATCAGAGGCTGCGGAAAAAGTCCAGCTTCCATGCTAATCATACGAAAAACAGACCGCAGGGGCTAAAGCCCAACATTAATTTTGTTGCGCTTACGGCACGACTAAAGTCGAGCCCTGACACTTCTTGCGACACCAAATGAAAATTTCCGCAAGCTGCCCAGTCATGCCGTAAAGAACGCAAAATCAGCGCGGGCTTTAGCCCCTGAGGGAAACTCTGTTCAAAGCCTTCCTATTCCGTCTCCGCATGGATGCGCATGGAGATGTCGGCGGCTTTGGCGGAGTGGGTCAGCGCGCCCACACTGATAAAGTCTACGCCGGTCTCCGCGTAGGCGCGGATGTTTTCCAGAACAATGCCGCCTGAGGCCTCGGTGGGAATCCAGCGTAGCTCTTGCGCTCTTTTAGTCTGCTCCACGGATGCGCGCCGGATGCGCTCGACTGCGCGCTTCACCTCTTTGGGCGTCATGTTGTCCAGCAGAATTGCCTCGGCCCCGTATTCGAGCGCCTCTTCCAACTCCTGCGGGCTGCGCACCTCGACCTGCACGCGCTGGCCCTTCTTGCGCTTTTCCAATGCGCGCGTCAGCACCGCGGGCAATCCTCCGCCCAGCGAAATGTGGTTGTTCTTGATGAGAATGCCACTGGCCAGGTCAAGCCGGTGATTGGTTCCCCCGCCGCACATCACAGCGTACTTTTCCAAAGCGCGCAGACCCGGCACGGTCTTGCGCGTATCGAGCACATGCGCGTTTGTGCCGTGTATCGCATCGACGAATTTGCGCGTCAGCGTGGCTATGCCGCTCAGGTGCTGCATCAGATTCAGAATCACGCGCTCGCAACTGAGAAGCGCGCGGGCGTTGTGGCGGATGACGGCCAGCACCTGGCCCTCGTGTACGCGCACGCTGTCGAAGATCTCCGGATGGCTGACGACCTCGAAGCGAGTCTGCGCCGGGGCGCGCTTGTCGAGCCGGGAAAAGATCTCCAGAAACTGCGGCACCGCGCCCAGTCCGCAAACTACCATCTCCTGGCGCGCAACAATCGAGCCGGTGGCGCGCAGATGGGGGTCGATGGTGAGGTTGGTGGTGGTGTCGCCGGCCGCCTTGTCTTCCGTCAAGGCCCGCTCCAGCAATGCGTCGATGCGGCTGTTCTTCCAGTCCATAATTCCTTTTCGCGCGGTCAGGGATGCACTTGAGTTTTTTGCTGCAAAAGAAAGTTATATATAACTATTTTGACATTGTCATCCACCTGATTGGTAATTGAAAAATAGTGAGACCTGTCGCTCCTGTAGATCTGAAGCGAGTAGTTATGCTGGTTGCCGAAGATTGATACGAAGAGTCTTTGCGAGAAACCGAGTTTCCCGTTCTTGCGTTTATCAATAAGGTTGACCTCTCCCAGGTCCTTATACCAGAGCAGGGAGACAATGCCGCGGGCATCACGCATCATGATTCCGCGGGTAGCCAAGAGAAAGAAATGAGAGTAGCCGGCGGCGTGCGATCGTGCGCCGTCGAGGTCAACGATAGCAAGAGCCGTGTCGCTCTTTCCCAGGTGGCTAGCAACAATCTCTTCGATTTCTGCGGTGAATTGCGATGCGACAAGGCAGCCGGGCGCGCCGCCAAACGAGATAGCAGGCTTCTGCTCAACGGCACGGGGGCTTACGGAGGCGTCCGGAACGCCTGTCGCCGGGCTGCTTACCGCCGGAGACTCCTCCGAGACCCCGCTATGCTCCCTGAGCTCTCGCCACGCGACTTGAAGCTGCTTGAAATGTTCTTCCGCATCCGCGCGCAAGGAGGCGTAGTTCTCGTAGAGATCGGGATGCCACTGCTTGACCCCTTCGCGATAGGCCTCTTCGATCTCGACCTCCGAGGGTATTCCGTAGGCGATCCCCAGTGTTCGATAGTGCTGCCGGCATTGACCACAGTCACAGGACATTTTATTTCTCCCCGGTAAGATTCTCCAGCGCGATGCGCGCCTTTTTAAACAATGCGTCGATGCGGCTGTTCTTCCAATCCATGGTTCAGTTTCCTTGCAGCTACTCCGGTGGAAGTGCGTCTAAGTCGCGGCGCGCCTTATCCAGCAGTATCCGAGTCTCCGCTAGTTGTTTCTTTAGTCCTTCGACCACGTGAGCCGGAGCCTTGGCAAGAAACCCTTCGTTGCTCAACTGGCGCTCGGCAGAGATTAGATTTTTCTCATACTTAGCAATGTCCTTCGTCAAGCGCACCCGTTCGGCGGCCATGTCGATTGGTGCCTCGTAGCTCACCGCTGCGCTGAATCCGATCTCGGATCTAACCTTCCTACCTGCTGGTGGCTTTCCCAATTCGACAGTCAAATCAACACGGGCGAGAGAATTACAGAGTCTCCTATTCGAGTCTTCCGAAAGATACCCAAGTGTCAAAGAGCCATCTTCTTGTGCGCAATAAATCGTTGCGGGGATTATCTCTTTTTCCGGTACTCCGCACTCTTTGCGTTGGGAACGAAGGGCAGTCACGACTGACTGGATCACACGCATCTCAAGGGCAGCCGATTCGTAAGCGTGTGCAAACGAAATCTTCGCGGTGTCTCCCGAGTAGCGGCCCTGCGGGTAGTCCGTGAGGGCGATGGATTTTGCCGGAGGATTGCCGTCGTAGACCGCGTGCCACAACTCCTCAGTCAGGAAGGGCATGAAGGGCGAGAGCAATCGCAGCGAGGCTTCGAAGACCTGAAGCAGCGTGGTAAGCGTGGCTTTGTTTTGCGCCTTGTCAGCGGTTTCCGAAAAGTCGAGGCGGAGTTTGACAATCTCCAGGTACCAGTCGCAGAAACTGCCCCAGAAGAATTGGTAGATGGCATTGGCCGCGTCGTCGTAGCGATAGTTTTCTAAAGACTGATTGACCTTGGCTGCTGTCGCATGCAATTCGGCGACAATCCAGCGCGCTTCGAGCGGCGCACCTGCGCCGACAACCGGCATCGCGCCCAAAGTTTTTGTGTCGACGGAAATTCCGACTTCGGCCGCGCGGTCCACGTTCATAAAGATGAATCGCGCCGCGTTCCAGATCTTGTTGGCGAAGGCGCGATAGCCTTCTGTGCGGGCAATGTTGAAGGCGATGTCGGTGCCGGGCGAGGCCATGCTGGCCAGCGTGAAGCGGACCGCGTCCGTTCCGTAGGTTTTGACAATCTCGATGGGGTCGAGGACATTGCCCTTGGTCTTGGAC
>PMGP01000106.1 GCA_003156235.1 Acidobacteriaceae bacterium | reverse complement strand
AGCCCCTGAGGGAATGTTGACTTGAAATCAAAACTGTATCGGAGGTTCCCTGGGGTGGGATACCATGAAGCTCGCATTACAGAAACAATGAAGATAATCTAAAATCGAGACTATGCCGCTGACTCGCCAACAGGCTCTCGACTACTTCCACTCCACCGACCTGATCGGGTTGGGCTTCGAGGCTGACGCCGTTCGCCGACGCCTGCACCCCGAGGGCGTGGTCACCTACATCATCGATCGCAACATCAACTACACCAACTTCTGCACCGAGTACTGCACCTTCTGCGCCTTCTACCGTCCGCTCACCGGACCTCGCTCGGAAGAAGGTTACATTCTCGACTTCGAAAAGATTTACGAGAAAATCGCCGAGACCATCGAGATGGGCGGCACCGGCGTGCTGATGCAGGGCGGCATCCATCCCGACCTGAAGATCGATTGGTTCGAGCGACTCTTCTGCGGCATCAAGCAACGCTTTCCGCGGATCTGGCTGCATTGTTTGACAGCTTCGGAGATTCTGGCCATTGCCAAATACTCCGATTTGCCCCTGCGCGAGACCATCATCCGGCTGCGCGCGGCGGGCCTGGATTCCATCCCCGGCGGCGGCGCGGAGATTCTCGACGACGATGTGCGCCGGCGCATCGCGCGCATCAAATGCAACACCGAGGATTGGGTCAGTGTGCATCGCACCGCGCACCAATTGGGGATGCGCACCACGGCGACGATGATGTTCGGCGTGGGCGAGAGCTTTGAGCAGCGCATTAACCATTTCGAGGTGGTGCGCCGCTTGCAGGAGGAGACGGGCGGATTCACAGCCTTCATCCCCTGGAGTTTTCAGCCGGGGAACACGGCGCTGGGCGGACGCGGCTGGGAAGAAGCGACGAGTGTCGAGTACCTGAAGGTGCTGGCAATCTCGCGTCTCTATCTCGATAACATCGAAAATGTGCAGGCAAGCTGGGTGACGCAGGGGTTGAAGGTGCTGGAGTTAGGCCTTCATTTCGGCGGCAACGACGTAGGCTCGGTGATGCTGGAAGAGAATGTCGTCAAGGCCGCGGGCACAAGTAACTGCACGACAGAAGAAGAACTCCGCCGCATCATCCGCGACGCCGGATTCAAGCCGGTGCAGCGGGATACGCTGTATAGAACAATGTTTTTGAACTGATTATTCTTTCGAAAGGACAGTTTCAATGCTTGATCTGAAAACACTTGCAGTGCAGTACATTCCGATTAGTCTTGAATTGCAAAACAAACCCACTGAACATCAGTGGGATATGAAAACAATCAAAGCCGTTAATTCCATCCACGAACCGCTTTCTAATCGCGTTGGTCAAATTCATCGGTGGTTGCATTCTTATCATGTGCTTCAATCCTTTACAGCGGAAACCGAGAAAAAGATTGCTGAAGAGGTAATAGCATATGCCGACAACCGAAAGCGTATGAATCTCGATATGAAGCAAGAACTTATTCTTGACGAATTCAACGAGTTGGTATTACGGCTTCAAAAGTATATGAAATTGAACAAATCAAACAAGCCACGCAAAGTTACATCTCTTGTATCGAAAGCAATCTGGTGTTGCTATCCGGAGGACATTCCTATTTACGACAGCTATGCCGAACACGCTCTTCAAATACTTTGCAGGTTATCGGATATCAAAATTATTGGAAAAGCTAAAGAATCGAATGGGGAGTATGCACGCTTTCTTGAAGCTTGGTTTCTTGTTTTCAAAGAAATCGAGCCTGCAATCGATCCTGAATTTCTTAAAGTTTATCCATACAAGATCAGAGTGCTCGATTCCCTTTTGTGGTTTATAGGTCAACCGAAATTCGACAGGATTTAGTCGAAGTGATGCATCGGCTTAAAAAATATGGTAAGGTCCTATCGTGTACGAATGGGATGAAGCCAAGCGCAAAGCTAACCTGCGGAAGCACGGATTCGACTTTGACGATGCCGACACAGTGCTTGAAAACCCGAACAGGATCACGTTTGCAGAGAGTGGTCGCGTGGAGAAGCGGTGGCGGGATTTGGCCTTTGTGGGAGCCGTGGGCAGCGTTCTCGCTGTCGTTTACACGGTTCGGGGGTACAATAATCGCATCATCCCGTTCCGCAAGGCTTCGCGAAAGGAGCGGCGAATCTATGACTATCTCCGGCCAACCAAGCAGAACTGACTGGGAGCGCGTCCGCAAGAGCATAGAGATGGACGAGCCGATCCCTTATGACCCAAACGACCCTGACGACGGTCCCTACGACCCCAACGACGATGAGGCAGTAGATCGCTTTCTGACGGAAGCGAATCGTGTCTATCCGTCCGTGCCTGCAGAAAACCGGAAGATCGCAAAAGCCTCCTAGTCGTAAGACTTTACGGATGCAGCGGCGCGTATGACAATTTCAGGGCACACAAGCAGAACCGAATGGGAAACGGCTTTGATCATCGTTGCATCTGACTGAGACCGTCGACGTCAGCTCATGGTGGGCGAAGGATATAAGGATATATGCGTAAATAATTGACAAATAAAGATTTAAATGGCGGGCGGAGAGGGATTCGAACTGCCGATGCGTACAGATTCTAAATAACTTATTGAAAATGAAGGGCGCTCAATATGCAGCAAACGCTGAAATCGCGGATTCGTTGCACGTGTATTGCATATAGAGAAACAGCGAAAACAGGGATTCAAATTACCGATTCACACTTATTCTACGAAATTAATGAAACTGATGAGTGCCAAAGACCCCAGAACGCATGAAGCGCGGCTAAGGTCCGACATCGCAGCCAATCCATACGAGAGTGACTTGACATCCGCCAAGAACGCTTTCTGACGGTATGCGCGATCATCAGGACTGATTCATGGAGCCCGGCAATCGAAACGTGAATTGGGTTGTTAGCGACAGATGTGATTCTATTGTGGACATCAATGAACCTATGCCAGCTTTGCGGTAAGAATTATGAAATGGAAAAACAGTTCGTTTCCAAAAGCCGTTAGCCCTGGCTGTCATACGGATCAGGACTAAAAATCATGGATTGCACGACATCCTCATTGAAGAAAATAGGACGGTGCCATCGTCTTCTAACTCAAAGGCTCAGGGCAGTTTGAGCTGTAAGTCGGCAGATCCCATGCGTCCAGTGGCATTGTCGCGAATGATAAAGCGAAGGGTTGTCGCCTTTGCCACTGGCTGCGCTGTGAAGGCAAAGTCAGCAGTCTTTGTGGGATGGGTTAGATTAGCACCGGGCTTTGCGTTCGCCTTCATGCCATGCAGCGTGTGGCCGAGCATGGCATTCTTTGCGCTGAGCGAAACTGCCATGATGTACACCGAGGCCGTCGCGCTGCCATCGTCTCTGGTTTTCCAGGTTAGATTTGCCGCTCCCGCATGAACGATATAGCTGTTGGGCGTGGTATTGGGCGTGGTGTCCGGCTCAACGGTGACGCGAATGCCGTTAAGCGGCAAGGCTGTCTCTGCCGCGGTGGTCAGGTCGTAGGCGGCGGTGGCAGAGGCCTTTTCCGCCTGGGTCTCGCCGGAGTAGTAGCCGGTGCGGGTGATCGCGGTCAGGCCCGGGCGAAGACAGACAACACGAATCTTGCGGTACTGAGCCGCGGCTTCGCTGCTGGAACTGGGTGTATAGGCGATGGTGTAATAATGGGCGCCGAGGTCGGCCGACGAAGCGATCAGCTCGCCGATATCGTTTCTTCCGCGGATGACGCGGCCGCCGGTCACCGGCCCGAGCCTGTCGAAGTCATCGTTGGCGCCGAATGGGTCGAAGTTACCGGCCAGCGCATCGCCCGCGTTCAGAAGAAACTCCGCCTGCGAACTGTCGGTAATCTCTGTCATACCCGCGGCGGTGCTGGACGGATCGACGGCATAGAGGGTGACATGCGTATCGAGAAGAATGTCGGTGACGTGCTGGAGGGCGTCCTTCACCTCCTGGGCGTCGTCGCCGTCAATAGTGGTGGGGTTGATGGTGGGAAATCCGCCGCCCACCCAAATGAGGTTCTTGCGTCCGGGAATACGGGCATAACTCTGGGCAATCTCTTCCAGCGCGCGGAGGGATTGGTCGAGCCGCTCGACCGGGCCGTAATCGGCCTTGCCATTCACTTCAAGTTTCCAGGGGTACTCAACTGGAGCGGCGGCAACTGCGCGTAAAAGGGCGTCGCGGTCGCGAGTAAAGCCCTTCAGCAGCTTGAAGTGGTTGTCATAAACGGTCAGCAGGGTCGTGGGCTGCGGCAGCAGCGCAGGCTGGCCCGCGAGATAGTCGTGCAGGCAGCGGCGTGCAAACGAGCTGTCGGCAAAATGCGTATTGAGCTGGTCGAAGACCAGGACATCTACCGGAGAGTGACCGAAGCTAACCGGCTGCGCGGGATCGAAGACAGCGGTAATGCCCGCGGCCACCGAGACTGGCGGCAAAACATGAGACGTGGGCGGGTCGAAGGCGTGAATGTGCTGCGGCTTGTCGTCTTCAAAGACCTGAAAGTCCTTGGCGGTGAGACCATCAACCAACTTGCCGGCTTTGTCGGTGACCACGACGTCGAGAACCACCAGACGCGCGTTGACGGTGAAGATGTAAGAACGCTCTGTGGGCGCGGACCGGACTTCGGGCGTCTGAGACTTGGCCTGAGCCGAAGCTGGCAAGCAGAGCAACAGCACCATAGCGGCAGGCGCGGCGACGCCAAAAATGACGGCCATACAAGGCGTGAGGGCGCGGTAATGAGCACGGCGAATAGCTGTCAGCAGCGACATGTTTCCCCTCTTTCTCAAAGCCTCCAAAACCGGCCTGGCGCATCTCATTCTCAGGATCGCAAACAGAAGAAGCGCAGAGCGCGCCGCCTGTTTTTATCCGGTCAATGCATCCGAAAAGCGTAAGATTTCAGTAGTATCTATTTTAACCAAGGCAGGCGGAAAATGAGCACGTTTTCAGGCAAGATAATAATGCGCGGCGTAGCTGCCGGCGCGCTTTTGCTGTGCGTCGGAGTTCAACTAAGTTGGGCATGGGGACGCGAGGGCCATCGCCTGACCGCGCTGGTGGCTGAACAATATCTGACGCCGGAGGCTAAGTCGCAGGTAGCCCTGCTTCTGGGCAAGGAAACTCTGGCCGATGTCGCGCCGTGGGCCGACATTTATCGCGAGGAATATCCCGAGACAGGCAAGTGGCACTTTGTCGATATTCCCAGTACCGAGGCGAAATTTGACCGCATCCGCGACTGCCCTGTCTCGCAAGCAGATCCCAAATCGCCGTGGCGCGACTGTGTTACCGATCGCATTCTCTACTTCGAGGGACGGCTGGGTGATGAATCGCTGAGCACGAAGGAGCGCGCCATCGCGCTCAAGTTTTTGGTGCATTTCATAGGCGATGTCCATCAGCCCTTTCATGCCCTGGGCGATGCTCGCGGAGGCAACGGCATCGCCGTCAGCTTTCTGGGCTCCAGCAGGTGCGACTCGTACAACTGCAATCTGCACGGCGTTTGGGACAACATGATCATTGAGGAGCAGGGGCTGAATGAAAAGAAATATACCGAAAGGCTGCTTCAGGAGATCAAGGACAATCAATGGGAGCGGATGGCCGGCGGCGAACCGACAACATGGGCAAACATCTCGCACCACTATGCGGTGGAAGCCATGGTTCCCAATGACGCGCTGATTACCCGTGAGTATGTTACGGAGGAGTCGAAGGTCGTGGATGCGCAGTTGGCGCTGGGCGGCCTGCGGCTGGCGCGGGTGCTGAACCGGATTCTCGCGGCGCCTGAGGCTCCCGCCGTTCCGATCGCTCCAACTACTGCTCCGGCGGCTCCACCTGCTGCTCCCGTGGTAACTCCTCAACAGCCGCCGCGGTAAGTACCTCTCTTTATTCTTGCAATAAACCAAGGGCGGCCGAGTTGGCCGCCCTTGGTGATGCTGAAACAAAGCTGCGTTTAAAAATGTAGCCTGACCGCTATCTGCATCTGGCGGGAGCTGTAGGCCCAGTTGCTGTTGGAGTTGGTGTACGTTCCGAAGCCCGTGGCCGAAGTCAGCGATGTGCCCGTAGTGGAGCTGAGCGTGTAGGCATCATTCGAGACGTTGGTGATGTTCTGGTGGTTCATGAGGTTGAAGACTTCGCCGAGAAGCTCAAGCCGCATGTTGTCAAAATGCGGGGCGTTGATAAAGAAGTTCTTGCCTAGGCGCGCGTCGACGACTGCTGTCTTGGGATAGCGGTAGGTGTTGCGCTCGATCCAGGGGAGACGGCCCGCGCTCGATCCGGAACCAGTCAAGCCCTTATAGGCCGGGTACACGGGACATTTCCCGCCCGGTGCTGTTGCCAGTAATGTTGTGCAGTCATCGGTTCCAACCGGGACGGAAAGTCCGTTGGGGTTTGTTGCGCTCCACTTGGAGATGGAGCCAGAGACGTACGGCGTATAGGGCATCCCGGTCTGAATCTGCACGATCGGAGCAATCCTCCAACCGCCGAGAACCTTGTCTTTCAGGCCGTGGAAGTGCGTCTGCGGCTGATAGACCGCCGCAAAAACGAAGCGCTGCCGAATGTCCAGCGAACCATTACCGTGTTCCGCTTTCAGGTTGGTCGGGTCCAGTGCGGTAAAGGTGGGAATCACCGTGGATTGATACGGATTATCGTCCAGCGAGTGCGACCATGTGTAGTTCGACATGAGAGAGAAACCATGCTCGAATGGATGGTTGATCTGAACGGCCAGCGCGTTGTAGCTGGAGTTCACATCGCTTTTGACATCGAGAATCTCTCCATAGGCAGGATTCGGCCTGACCGATGCTGTTGCTGCAGCCGATTCCAGAAAGACCTTGGCGGTGTATGCCTGACCAGCCACCAGCGGAAGCTGGGCGCCTCCATGCGGCAATGTGACGTTACCGCTCTGCGCCGGCTGAGGGAGATTATCATAACCCACGTCCGAGGTGTCGATCTCATAAGACGAGCTGACGGTTGACGTTGCCGGAGCTACGGAAAACGAAACTTGGGCGACATTTGCCAAATTCAGGTTGGTGTCGATCCCGCGAGGAAGTTCGCGGCCCAGCGACATCATGTACGTCAGGGCAACGACTGTCTTGTGCCCCAGATCCCGCTCGATGGCCAGATCGGCTTCATGCACTTGCGGATTCTGCATATGAGAATCGAGGTAGGCGACCTGGGTGGTGGAACCGAGGCAGCCGGCGGCGGCGGTGAACGAAGGCTCAAGGTTTGGGAAGCTCGGACCGCAATGTCCGGCATACAAACTGGACACGCTGACCTGTGAATTCGGTGCGCCGGAGTCCACGTAGGTTTGCAGGATATTCGAGTTGATGATGCGCCCGAAGTACATTCCATAGCCTCCGCGCACCGTCGTCTTGTTATTGCCAAAAACATTCCATGCGAATCCAATGCGGGGAGCGATATTGTTGCGGTCGTCGGGACGATTGGCCGTCTGCGGCAACGCAGTACTGGCCGTACTCACGCTGAGAGCAGTGGCAAGCGCCGGGTTTCCGGTGATATTCGCGAAGGGATTTGGTGGAACGTATTCGTACTCGTAGCGCGCGCCCAGCGTCAACGTCAGATTGGGCCGAATCCGCCAGTCGTCGGTTGCATAGCCCGCATACTCGCGCGTGGCAATTTCGCTGACCGGATTGCCGAAGTCCTGACTGTAGCCGTAATACAAGTCCGTGTAGCCCGTTCCGCCCAGTCCCGTCGTGGCGTGCAGATAATCGGAGATGAAGTCGAAGGCGTAATCGTAGCTGTAGTAGCCGTTGCCGTTATAGAGGTTGTTGACATAATCGACAACCCGGTTGAACTCCAAGCCGGCCTTGGAGACGTGCTTCCCGTGGCTCCAGGTAGCGCCATCGAGCAGTTGCAGGCGGCGCTCATCGGGGTCCGCCTTGCGGTCAAAATTCTCGCTCTTCCCGATATCGAAGCCCTGCTCAAACTCGTATCCGATGGTGATGTCCGCGGGCTTTCCGAAGGAATTATTGGCCAGCGGAAGTTCATTGGGCAGAGGAGCATCCGACATGGTGTACTCCAAGTCCCGGCCATACTGCACCAGCGCATCGTTGATGATCGAGTTGGAAAGGACTGAAGTCAGCCGCGCAATGCCAAAGTCTTCCTTGACGTAGTCGTCGCCAAACGAGCCCCGCCCGTAGAAGTTGGAGGCCTGTGTCTGAAATCCATTGGGCGAAGATTCGCGCATGCGGTTGTATAGCAGCGAGAGGCGATTGCGCTCGTTGATCTGGTAGTCCAGCTTGGGCAGGTTGATCACCTGATCCAGCACGCGCGGAACCGGCCCCAGGAAGCTGCTGACAATGTTCAGCCCTTGCTGATAGTACGCCGAGCCGGCCTGATAGCTCACACCCAGCGATGCCGCGACCGCGCAAGCGTCGTAGTCGCCTTCCGTGTATAACGTGGGGGTGCCGGTGGCGGCGAAATATAACGTTCCGGAATTGACGATGCCGGACGAAGCAGAGGGGCAGCTCTCTCCGGCGGGCAAAGTCGCGTGGGAGGGTGCGAAGGTGTCATTCGGGTCCGGAGCGCGCCCGGTACCGGGGAAGTTGCGGCGGACCTGATCGTAGGCATAGAACCAGAACAGCTTGTCGCGCTTCAGTGGACCACCCACGCCGAAACCCCACTGCTTGCGCCAATCGGTGGGGTTGTACGGAACCTCGTTGTAGCCCCCGCTGGGGTTGGCAACGGTCAGCAAGGTGTAGGGGTTGATAGCGCCGCCCAAGTCGGTGTCGCGGTCGTAGAAGAACAATTCGCCGCGCAGTTGATTAGTGCCGCTCTTGGTCACCGTATTGATGACGCCGCCGGCCGCACGGCCATACTGCGCCGAGTAGTTCGAGGTGTTGACCTGAAACTCCTGAATGGCCGCCTGCGTAATCGCGTAGGAGACGCGCGTGCGCCCGCGCGCTTCAGAGAAGTACGCCTGGTTGTCGTCCGCGCCGTCCACCGTATTGTTATTCAGCAGAAAGCTGATGCCGCGGAAGCTGAGCAAGCCAAAGCCCGCGGCGTTGGAGACAACGCCCGGAGTCAGCAGCGCAAAGTTCGACCAGCGACGGCCATTGATCGGCAGGTTGTCGATGGCGGACTGGTCGAGGGCCGTGGAGATGTCGCTGGACTGGGAATGCAACAGCGGCGTCTCATCGGTGACAGTGATGCTGTTGGTCACCGAGCCTGGTCTCATAACGGCAGAGACAGTCGAAAGGCTGCCCACAGTCACGCTGATGGCTGTCTCCTGGTACGTCTCGAAGCCATCGGCCGTAAAGGATGCGCTGTAGGCGCCCGGCTCCAGTTCGGAGACACGGTACTCGCCAGAGGAATTGCTCTTGACGGTGCGCGTGACGCCCCTATCGAGCGATTTCACGGTGATGGTGGCTGCGGGCAGAAGCGCGCCGCCTGCATCGGAGACCGTGCCTCCGATGGCGCCCGTGGTCGCCGACTGCGCGTGAGCGAAGTACAGCGGCTGGATGAGCAGGCAGACAGCCAAAAGCGAAAACCGAAGCGGATGAGATAAGAGACGACGGCTGGCGATCAAGTTGGTTCTCCTAATAAGCCAAATGCAATGGCAAAACGTTTACTGCTTGCGACTTTGATCGAAGGGAGGAGAGATGGCCGGCAAGATTTCCTTCCACTCTCCATCCCTTCGACCAGGAATGGTTGACGCTGACTACTGCACGATCAGCGAAACGTTGAACTGCTGCGTAACAACACTGGGATAACCGGTGAATCCTGTTCCCGTGGCGACGATGGTGATGGACTCAGTTCCCGCCGGCGTTCCAGGCGTGATCTTGCCTCCGCCGCATCCGGAGAAGCCAAGACCAATCAGGCATAGAGCGAAAAACAGAAGGTAACGATAGCCGCGCAGGAACCTGCGGCGAAGCCGGCTGAATCCGCACAGAAGCGCGAGTCCGGGAAGGGCGGCCAGACTGAATGGAAGCTTGCCTGATCCAATGATTTCCGATGGCCCGTGATTGAGCGAGGACGTGTTGACTGTCGCCGTGGTGTTAAACGTGACGGTAATCAGAACTGGCGCGCTCGAGCCATTCGGGCTATAGGGGTTTGGCGAAAAACTGCACGTGACCGTTGTCGAAGGCGTGGTGCAGCTAAACGTGATGGTCCCGTTGTAGCCATACAAGGGCGTCAGGGTAAAGGACATGATGCCGCTCTGCCCAGGCTGGATCGTGAGCTGCGAGTTAGTTCCCGCTCCTGAAACCGCCGTAAATGTTGGAGCTCCCGAAACGACGGCGACCGGCGCAGAGGTCGAGGTCACGAAGTTTCCGTCTCCCTGGTAGACCGCGGTCACCGAGTTGTTGATCGACGCTCCCACCACGGTGAAGGTCGTCGTCAGAGTGGCAACGCCGCTGCTGCTAACCGGCTGCGCTGTCCCGATCTGCGTCTGAACTCCGCCTACTGTATTGAAGAAGGTGACCGTCCCGGTGGGAACCGTGACGACCGCGTAGTTGTATACGCTACTCACGGTTGCCGTCAGGATAACTTGTTGTGTGCTGTTGACGCTGGTCGCGTTCACCCCAAGCGCAGTCACCGTGTTGTCTTTGCTGATCGTGAGCGTACCGCCCGCGATGCCGCCGGGGCCGTTGGGTTCAATGGTTACCGTGTAGTTGGCGAGAGCGCCTCCAGTCACCTGGGCCGAAATCAGATACTGCCCGACCGGTGATCCCGCGGTGGCCGTCGTGCTGTAGGTCACGCTGATCGAGTCGCCGTTTTCAACTCCGCCCAAGGTTCCAGTAAGTGGATTTTGTGGCGTATTTATCGCTTGGTCGAAGTTCACGGACACGGGATTGACCGTCACGGTAAGCGGCGCTTGAGCGAACGACGGACTCAAGGTATTACTGGTGCTGGACACGGATTCCGAGTCCCCGCCATACACGACGTAAATGCTGTGCGGTCCGGCGCCGAGGCCTGAAATCTGCACCGGATTGGCTAAGGTCGAACTCGTGGCCCCAGGGGTTAACGTTTCAGTGAAGGGAGCGTTGCCGTCGACATAGACCGAAACATTCCCAGTCGGAACCGGCGTCGGCGGCGGTTGGCCCGGATTGACCGTCACGGTAACGTTCACCGAAACAGCATCTCCGTAGACCCAGCCCCCGCTCGGCGTTGTCGCGGTGATAGTTGTGGTGGTCGCGTTGGTAGGACTGGCGCCGGTGCCGTTCAGAGAGAGCGTAGGTTGGGTGCTGGGCGTGGTGGAGTCATAGGTGTACGTAGCGCTCCGAGTCCCTATGGCTGTAGGTGTGAAGGTGGCCGACAAGGACACACCATACCCAGCGTTGGGGAACTCGGGGGCGCCGGGATACGTGGAGGGCGTTAGGGCGAAATCTCCTGAATTGCCGCTCGCGGTCCAGAAGTTCGAGCCGAAGGTGGCCGTCTGGTTGCCCATGCTGATGATGTCGGCGGCAACAGGGTTGGAAGTTTCCGCAGGTGTGCTGCCGAGTGCCGTCTTCTCGGGATTGGGGAAGGCGATGGTCGCGGCGCTGCGCGTAAATTGGTAGATTGCGTTGTTGGTGCTGTCCGCAACAATGATGTTGCCATCGGCGGCGATGGCTACGCCGGATGGCGCACCAAGTCCGGTGATGATGGCTATCTGATCGTTGCTATTCAGCGTGCCGCTCTCATTGGGAATGAAGACTATGCGGCTATTCTTACTGTCGGCGACGTACAGGCTGCCAGCCGGATCGATCGCCACGCCCGTCGGCTGATCGAGGCCGGAGCCCAGCGTCACCGGGGTGCTGTCGGAGGCAAAGGGAAGCTCGATGACAGCGTTGGCGGCAGCGTCGGCCACGTAGACGTTGCCATAGCTGTCAACCGCCAGGCCGGCCGGGCTGCTGAGGCCAGCCGTTGCATTGGTGGCCAGAATCACCTGCGCGCCTGTGGTGGCCAGGATTTCAGTGACGGTCTTGGCCGCTGAATCCGACACATAAACGTTGCCGTAGGAATCCACGGCCAAGCCCGCGGGAGTGGTGAAGCCGCTGGCAAACTGCACAGCTTTAGCGGCGACGCCGCCGGGCAGTTCCATGATAGCGCCATTGGAAAGCGCTACGTAGATGTTGCCCGCCCCATCGACGGTTACCGCATCGGCGCTTGCCGAACCGGAGCTCAAGGTTGACCCCGCACCGCTGGGCGAGATCATGACAACCGGGTTGGTGCCCGGAACCGTGGCATAGACAGTGTAGCCATTGTCGAGGGCGATGCTGTTGACACCCGTAAGCGGAGCTGGTGCAAGAATTGACGGAGCCAATGTGCTTTGCGTGCCGGGATCGACCGCCAACACTGGCGCAAGACCAGTGCCGGTCAGCGAAAAGTAGGAAATCTTTCCTAAGGTGCTGGTCACCGTCAGCGGAGCCGTGCGCGGGCCGACGTCACCTGCGACGGGCTCGAACGTAACTTGAAGCACGCAATCCGTCGTTGTATCCGCGCTATTGTATGTGCATGTTGGCGTACCGAGCGTGAAATCCTCGAAGGTGCCGGGGATGGTAAAGGTGCCCGTGTAAGGAGACGAGCCAATCGGTGTGTCTCCCGCGCCGAAATGAACGTCAATGTATTGCGTGACCGAAGCTCCAGTTCCAGCAACGGTGGCGGGGAACTGCGTGCCCACCGAGATTTTGCGGATCAGATTGTCGCCTTGGTCGGCCACATAGACGTTGCCGGCCGCATCGACGAACGGAAAGTACGGCTTCCAGAAGGTCGCCTTTAGGCCGGGGCATCCGTCCCCGATCACATCGGGAAGGGTACCAGACCCGACTGCATGGGTAGCGCCCGAGCAGTATGTGACGCCCGATTGTGACGTATCCGCGGTTGGAGCGGTCGTGCTCGTGTTAATCTGTCCGGCGATCGGGTAGATTTCGCCGGTGGCGATGTCCACACGGGCAATGTAGTTGGTATAGTAGCCGGAGCTGGAGTTGTAGTCGGCGATATAGACATTCCCCAGAGAGTCGGTGGCGACGCCGTAGATGCTGTCCAGTTTGGTTGTTGAAGCCGTTCCGCGCGTAAGTGCGCCACTCATCTTCGAGCTGACAACGCCGGCAAATGTGCTGATATCGCCCGTGGCGCCGTTGATCACACGGACGTCGTAGGGATACTCATCGGCGATGTAGATGTTGCCCGAATTATCCACCGCAACCTGGTAAGGGCTGTCGAGCCCCGCGCCCGTCGAAGGATAAGGGCTGGTGCCGTTGGTGGTGCCATAGGCGCCATCGCAGGACATGGCTGTCTGCTTGGGAGAAGTGGACGAGCTAGCCGTCTCGCCGAAGACGTAGGTTTCATAAACGTGTGCGCAGCCGGAGCCGGCAATCGTTGTGATCTGACCGGCGGGAACAGATACGCCCGCGATAGTGGCAGTGGCGCTGCCCAGGTTCACCACATCGACAACATTGTTNNCGAGAGTGCTATTGTTCGCGTTATATCCGACATATCCGACCCCAGCCGTCGGAGTAAGGCCATTGCTGGTAAAGCTGGGAGGGGTCAAAATGCTCTGATTGACGACTGTCTGGATGAGGCCCGTGCTCTTGACGATCTCCCGAACCGAGCCAAGATAATAGTCGGTAAACCAGACATTTCCCTGCGCATCCAAGGCGATGGCCTCGGGATCTGGTAGAAGAACCTCAGTCGCCGGGCATCCGTCGCCAATAGCATCGTTCGAAGTGGGACCGGATGAACCGCTGCAGTAGTGGCCCGCCGTAGGATTGCTCGTCGGCGCACTGCCGGCCGCTGTCGTGGTCGCCCCGCCAACGGTGATGATGATGCCGGTATGCGCATCGACGCGCCGGATGAGCCTGTTCGTGTAATCGACGATGAACACATTGCCCTCGCTGTCGGCGACAGCGGCATTCCCCGAGAAGTACACCTGGGTCGCCAGGCAGCCGTCGCCCACCGTGCTCAATGCGGTAGGCGCAGTGGTGCCGGTGTTCGTTCCGCAGGTATTGCCTACGGTGTACTTCGTGGCGCCGCCGTAGGTTCCGCCCCCGGACACGACGCTCACCGTATAGGGCAGAAGCTGTGGGGCTGCAACGGTCGCCGCAAACAGAACGGGCGAGGACAGAAGGCAGAAAGCGGCGACAAGAATCACCCCGGGAAGAATGCTGGCGAAACGAACTGCGGCGGTAAATCGAGACATAAAGGCTCCAGAGAGAGACGATAGCGCCTGCGCAGGACGTGACGCCCTGCGCGGTAGCTCAAGGGCTTTTTTGAGGCGAAAACCAGACTACCACTCAGCCATCTAGAGCGCAAGTAATTTTGTTGTGAATAAATAGCCCGAATATCTGACAATTCTTGCGCCGATGGGCTAAACCGCGCCGCAGGAGCAAATATTTCACGGGGAGTCTGATTCGAAGCGGTCAGAGGCACGGAATCATACACATGCCGCGCTGCCGTGAGTGCTTCTCTTTCCCGGTTCAGGTGACTTTCTTAACTTGGCGCTCAGACAAGCAGATTGGGGAGCGTTTCAATGCGTGTCTCTCAACGACTACATTTACCTGGATCCAGACCGAGAGGAGATGCAGCAGGCGAGAACCTGATGGTCATCAAATAGCAGGGCGTTACACGAAGGTTCTCTGAGCGCCTCGATTCACAAAAAGCTACTCCGAATCAATAGCCTACAGATTAATAGGAGGATCGGTACCGAAAACGCCCATGACACGAGGATTCTGGATTGTTGCCAATGCAGTCGCTGAGAACTGATCGGCACCAAAGAGTCGGCTTACGGCAGGGTGTGTTCGAAATTTGGGCTTTTTCCAGCAAACAGCGGACTTATCGGACCCTTGGATTCGGACGACACAAGCAAGGACACTTCAGAAGCAGAGGAGCAAGTAGGAGTAAAGGTGTGGACTTAGTTGTATCTAACTGTGAGTGTTAACGTTAGTTCACCATGAGCAAAGAAAACAGGAATGCGCATTTAAGTTATTGATAATAAAAGACATAAATGGCGGAGAGCGAGGGATTCGAACCCCCGATACCCTTTCAGGTATGCCGGTTTTCAAGACCGGAGCCATCAACCACTCGGCCAGCTCTCCGCGAGCGTGGGACTGTCTTGATTGTACGTCGGTGACCAGAAAATGGCACCCATGCGATGCAAAAGGGGAGCCTGAGCGGCCCCCCTTATTTGATGATGGGTGGGTTACTTCTTGCCTTGCAGTTCATCAGCCAGGGCATCGGCGCCGTAGAGTTTGCGCAGACCCTCGATCATGCCGGCCGAGTGCACGGCGACTGTGCGGTTCTTCGAGCCGTCATAGACAAAATCGCCGGCCAGGGACTCGATGTTACCGTCGAATACCAAGCCCACCAGTTCGCAGTCGCGATTGACGACTGGAGAGCCGGAGTTGCCGCCGATAATGTCGTTGGTGGTGACGAAGTCGAGCGGAGTGGAGAGGTCGATCTTGTCGCGGCCGGCGGCTTGCTTCGGCGTCAGGTCGAAGGGCGGCTTATTGCTGAAGCTGGCGGCGCGGTCGTAGAGTCCGTAGAAGGTGGTGAAGGGCGGAGCGATGGTGCCGTTATAAGGATAGCCATCGACGGCGCCGTAGCTCAGCCGCAGTGTAAAAGTGGCGTCGGGATAAGCGTCCTTGCCATAGACCAGGAAGCGGGCCTTGCCCAGCTTTTCTCCGGCGGGCGTGAGTACACTGCTGATGGTGTCGCGTATGCGGCGATTGGTCTCGCGGAGGATGGGTTCAACGCGGCGCGCGGCTACGATCATCGGATCGGTGGAAGCGGCCACAGCGGCCTCGCCGCCATCCAGCAGCGATTTGCGGAAGGCCGCGTCGCCCATCTTGGTGCCATCCACCAACGCATTCACGGTCGCGTCCACGTCGCCGCCCTGCAGGATGGCCTGCACAAAGGCGTCGTCCTTGCCCATCTTCTCCTGGCACAGCTTGAGCGCTGTGGTCATGAACAGCTTCTCCGTCGCCGGATAAATCGGCGCGGGTGAGAGCAACTGATACTTGAGCGACTCCAGGCCCGCCTCGTGGAACTCCGGCAGACGCTCGCCGTCCGGCTTCTTGACCTCGGCCACATATTCCACGATCTCAATCGCCGTGCTGAGGAACTGGCCGCCGGTGCGGCGGAACATCTGGCCCTTGATCTCCGGCTTCATCTTTTCTTCCGCGCCGGCAATCTCGTCCCATGCGTTGCCATATTCTTTTTTCCATTTTTTATTAGCATTCACCTTGGCGCGGAAGTCGTCTTCTTCGGCTTGCTTCTTGGCCAGAATGGCGGGATCGGCGAGCGCATCGCGGCGACCCAGGTAGACCTTCAGGCTGTTTTGCAAGTAAAAGAGAGTGCTTCCCACTTCTCGCGCCTGCTCCTCGCCCTGTGCGGAAAAAGCCTGGGCGGCATTGATGCGGCGCTGCAAGTACTCGGTGACCGCCGGTCCGAGCACGTCACGCTCCAGCAACAACTGGGCTACAGTGTCGTCACGCTCCGTCGAGCCGGGATGGCCGGAGACAAAGACCAGTTCGCCCGGCGCGGCGCCTTTGGCGCTCCACTTGAGGAAGTTATCGGTGTGCAGCGGCTTGCCGTTTTCATAGACGCGGAAGATGGCCATGTCCAAGTCGTAGCGCGGATAGGTGAAGTTATCCGGATCGCCGCCGAAGAAGGCCGCCTGCTGTTCGGGAGCAAAGACCAGCCGCACATCGTTGTACGCCTTGTACCGGTAGAGCCAGTACTCGCCGCCCTGGTAGAAGGAAACCACGTCGGAGCGAAGGCCGGTCTTGTCCTTGCTCTCCTTTTCGATGGCCGCAATTTCGGCGTCGCGAGCCTTGAGCGCCTTGGCCTCGTCAGGAATGTCCTTGGCCGCGCCCTGCACCCGCGCCGTCACGTCTTCCATGCTGACAAGCACGTTAATTTCGAGATCCGGAGACTTCATCTCAGCATCCGGCGTGGCCGCATAAAAGCCGTCGCGCAGATAGTCGTGCTCGGCGGTCGAGTTTTTCTGCAACTGGCCGCGGGCGACGTGATGATTGGTGAGCACCAGGCCGTTGGGGCTGACGAACGAGCCTGACCCGCCGTCGTTAAGCCGCACGCTGGAGAGGCGCAGATGGTCTAGCCATGCCTGGCTGGGATGGAAGTTGTACTTGGCCGCCAACTGCTTGAGCGGCGGATTGTCAAAGGTCCACATGCCTTCTTCGGCGTGGATCGCGGGCGCGACGGCCATTAGCAAGGCGGCGGGCAGCAGCAGGGTGAAGCGAATTTTTGAAGTCAACATCGAAGTCCTCATGAGATAGCGGAGTTAGCAAGTGATCGAATTAGCCACCGCTGGCTTGTTGCAGTTAAGGTTTCGGCAACATTCTCCTGAGCAACCAGATTACTCCAGCAGGGCGGGCGCTGGGCAAGTCCAGGCCGTGCAGTACAAGAGCCCGCGGCGCTGCCAGACAACTTTCTATACTAAAAACATGGCCAAGGCTCCGGTTTGCGGATGGACGCTGGAAGAGGCGGCGCGCGGGCGCGGAGCGCTGCGCATTGCAGGGCTGGACGAGGTGGGGCGTGGGCCGCTCTTCGGGCCGGTCGTCGCTGCCGCTGTCATTCTTCCCAGAGGCTGCTGTCTGCAAGGACTCACCGACTCGAAGCAGCTTTCGGGAAAAAAGCGCAATGAGTTGGACGCAGCGATTCGCTTGAACGCCGTCGCCTTTGCTATAGCCGAGGTAGACGCGGAGACCATCGACCGCATCAACATTCGTCAGGCGTCGCTGCTGGCCATGCGCCGCGCCGTGGAGCAATTGGCGCACTGTCCGGATTTTTTGCTCATCGACGGACGCGACACGATTGACTGGGGATGCGAGCAACAGGCCGTCGTCCGGGGCGACGCAATCAGTTTTTCCATTGCCGCTGCCAGCGTGCTGGCCAAGGTTTATCGCGACCGGCTGCTGGTGGAACTGGACGGCGCGTATCCCGGCTACGGCCTGGCGCGGCACAAGGGTTATGGTTCGCCGGAGCACATGGCCGCGCTCGAACGGCTGGGGCCGACACCGCTGCATCGCAGGAGTTTTCGTCCAGTGGCGCAGGCGATGCTTCGATTCGAATAAGTAAAAGTTCTCAGGCAGGGCGTGCCTTGCGGCGTTGCATCCATTCTTGGATCGGGCGCGCCAGCAGCAACACTGCCAGCACAATCGTGATGGTGAGCGGTGTGCGCACGCCGGGTTTGACCTGCCACCAGTAGTGAATCACTCCGCAGACTGCTGCGGCGTAGACCAGCTTATGAAGATTGCGCCAGCGCGCGCCGCCCAGCTTGCGAATGGCCCAGTTGGTCGAGGTCGCGGCCAGCGGCAGCAGCAGCAGCCATGCGGCTACGCCCATGGTGATGTAGCGGCGCTTGACGATGTCGGCGGCCATGGCGTTGACGTCGAAGCCGGCGTAGAGAGCGATGTAGGTCAGCAGATGCAGCGAGGCGTAGAAGAAGGCGAAGAGTCCCAGCAGGCGGCGGAACTTGATGAGCCAGCCGAGGCGTGGCGAGAGGCGGCGCACCGGCGTAATAGCCAGCGAGATAGTCAGGATGCGCAGCGTGGCTAGGCCGGTGGCAAAGGTGATGGCGGCGGTGGGGTCCGCGCCGAGGTTGTTGGTTACCGCACCCCAAAATAGCCAGGCCAGCGGCCAAAGACAGGCCAGCCAGGTGAGAGTCTTGAGTGCGATGAGAGTTGGTTGTTTCATAGTCTTAGCGAGTTAGCGGGTCTGCGAGTCAGCAAGTTAGCTGGTTAGCGAGTCAGCCTGAAGTTGAATGTGAATCTGCCGGCTACTCCCTACTCCCTATTCCCTACTCCCTGTTTTAGTAATTCTTCCTCAAATCCATGCCGTTGTAGAGAGACGCTACCTGATCGCCGTAGCCGTTGAACAGCAGTGTGGTTCGGCGCTGGGAGTAGAAGGGCTGGCCGATGCGGCGCTCGGTCTTCTGGCTCCAGCGGGGATGGTCCACATTGGGATTGACGTTGGAGTAAAAGCCGTATTCGTTCGGCCCTTGGTCGTTCCAGGTGGTGGGCGGCTGCTTGTCCAGAAAGCGCACTGCGACAATGGATTTCGCGGACTTGAAGCCGTACTTCCACGGCACCACAATGCGCACGGGCGCGCCGTTCTGATTGGGCAGCACCTCGCCGTAGAGGCCGAAGGTCATAAGCGTGAGCGGGTTCATAGCCTCGTCCATGCGCAGTCCCTCGGAGTAAGGCCAGGAGATGGAGCTCTCCGAACCCCACTTCTCGATTCTCTTGTCGTAGTAAGAGAGGAACTGAATATATTTTGCGCTGGGCAGCGGGTCGCACAGGCGGATGAACTCGGAGAGCGAGTAGCCGACCCAGGGAATCACCATGCTCCATGCCTCGACGCAGCGGTGACGATAGACGCGATCTTCGAGCGGGCGCAGCTTGAGCAGCGCGTCGATGTCGAAGGTCTTCGGCTGCTTCACCTTGCCTTCGATGCGCACGGTCCATGGGCGGATGGGAAGACCACCGGCATTTTTCGCGGGCTGATCCTTCTCCACGCCGAACTCGTAGAAGTTGTTGTAGTGAGTGATGTCTTCGAAGCTGGTCAGTTGCTCGCCGGTGGTGGTGAGCGGGCTCTTCACGGTCTGGAGTTTTGTGCCGGCCTGTGCGGCGATGCGCGGCGAAAAGACCTCGGCCAGCCGCTCGACGCCCAGTGCGGTTACGGCAGTGGAAGCGGCTGTGCGCAGGAATCGGCGGCGATTCATGTAGCGGTCGTATTCGGCTCTGAGAGTAATCTCCGAGGAAGGAATGTCGGGCGGTTTGCCGATAAGCATGGGGTGACCTCGCACGGGGAAGTGCTGAACACAATCATTAGACACGATGGAAGGGATGGACGTTACAAGATTTATTTGAGAGATTCGCGGTTTCCCACCCATGGAGCCGAGTTGGCGGTCGCTCGTCCAGAACGGGCGAAACTGATTAAGTTAGAGGCCAACCTGCAGATTTCGATACGATATGTCTGAGTTCAATCATAGCCGTGACCACGGTCTGACCCGAAGACCCGCTCATCGCGATATGGCCGCGATGAACGGGGCACAGCTTCTCATGGCTCATCTCGATTCTTCGGGGTTGATGAGCGGGCCACCTGCCGTGGTTAGTCAGTTTTCGAAACGCAGAAGGCTGATCGGCGCAGTATGTGCCATGCCTCTCAAAACGTTGGATCTCCGTATAATAGGGGAAAAAGGGGGGAACATGTCTCGATGTTTTGGGCTGGTTCTGCTTCTTTGCGCTCTTTCATCTGGGAGTGTACATGCCATGACGTCGTTGAACATTTCAGTCGTCACCAAGAGCATTGTCTTTTTCTTTGCGTCGGACCCCGCGGGCAACGTGATCAAAGACAAGTTGGTTGCGACTGGATTCCTGGTCCTCGTTCCGAATAGGGGTGGAGAGAATACATATCCGCTGCTCGTGACGGCGCGGCACGTGGTCGATCCTGTGTGGGCGGGGTGCGAAGTTAGCAATCCTACAAGGCTCTATATCAGAGTCAATAACATGCACTTTGATCGCAATTCCAATTCGCCGGGGGTTAGCTATCTTCCTGTTGACTTGACCGCAAACGGATCGGCGACTTGGCTGAAGAGCGACGACGAAAGTGTCGATGTGGCCGTCTTGAAAGCACCACGTGAGCTCTTGTCAGGCGACTATGACATAAAATTCCTCAACTTTCGGAACTTTGGCAAGCCGGACGAGATTGCCAAAATTGGCATTGGATCGCAAACAACATCTGCGGGGCTCGTGCCCGGGTTGGAAGGGACGAGAAGAAACAACCCAATATTCCATTTTGGGAGAGTTGCTAGCATCCCAGATGAAACGATTGGCTTCAAATGCAGGCCGGATTCTCAACCGCGCCCACTTCGGGTCTGGTGGCTTGCCACAACCTTGGTACCGGGCACGAGCGGGTCGCCGATTTTCTTTGACCCGTTATTCCCGCCCGGTGCTGATGTGACTGCTGGAGAGCCTAGAGGGATGATTATTGGACTTCAATCGCTGGCCCTCAATGGCGCAGATTTGGCGGGGATGACCCCAGCCAAATACATAATGGAAGTGATCTCTCAATCCGTCGGCACTGACGCCGATCTTAACCTTGGCGTACCGCCGCGATAGAGTTTCGGGCACGTCAGCATCCACCTTAGCAGCGCGTTCGGGCCGCGCTAGGATTGGAAGGTTGATGCAACATCTGTGCGCTTATTTGCTGAGCGCAAACGGCCATTGACCGAGGCGGCGGGCGCGGATGAGGTAGATCAGCGTGCCGGAGAGGGCGATTGCGGCGGCTACGGCTAGTTCGACAAGGGCGTGGCCGCGGTTGACCAGCATGACGATGAATCCCACAAGTGCGATGAGCGGCGGCAACGGATAAAGCGGAATGCGGAAAGGCCGCTCGAGCTCAGGCCGTTGGATGCGAAGCAGCATCACGCCCACTTGCTGCGGCAGGAATTGCAGCAGGATGCGCGTAATCACCAGCATGGTAATGACCTGCACGAGAGAAAAGAAACAGAAGGCCATTGCGACCAGTCCCAAAGCGACCAGCGAGCGGTGAGGAATGTTGTAGCGCGGATGGACGGCGGCGAGGAAGCGGAAGTAGTTGCCGTCGCGCGCGGCGGCGTAAGGCACGCGGGAGTAGCCGAGCAGCAAGGAAAAGACCGAAGCGAAGGCTGTCCAGACGATGAGCGCGGCCATCAGGCGGCCGGCCAGGCTGCCAAAGGCGGAAGCGGCGATGTCGGCCACGAGTTGCACACGGACAGAGGCGCCTGCGGCACCGTGCGAAGCGGCGTCGCGCCCAAAATCGCGTATCGCAGGCAGCGCGGCCAGGTTCATAGCAACGTAAAACGCCGAGACGAAAAGCACCGAGAGCAGAATGGCGCGCGGAATGGTCCGCTCGGGCCGCTTCACTTCGCCGCCCAAAAAGCAGATGTTGTAGTAGCCCCAATAACAATAAGTGGTGAGCAGCGTGGCCTGCGCAAGGCCGCCGAGTGCTGCGGGGATTGTCAGCGTGCCTGATGCCGGCATCTGCCAGCCGCCGGTGGCTGCGGCGTGGTAAAAACCGGAGACGATGACTCCGGCAATGGCCGCGAGAACTCCGGCAAAGAGTACCCAGGCGAGGCGCGTGATGGAGCTGAGATTGCGATAGAGCAGCGCGGTGACTAATAGGCAAGCGGCGGCGGCGGCAAAGTTGGTGTAGTGGAGCGCAGGGCAGACGGCAATGGGCGCGGTGTCAAGCCCCGGCCAGAACCAGGCCAGAAAACTCGAAAGGCCGATGCAGCCGGATGCGATGGACAAGGGCGCGGTGAAGCTCACCTGCCAGACGTAGAGAAAGCTGAGCCAGTTGCCGGCGCGATTGGGGCCGTAGATTTCGCGCAGGAAAGCGTAAGAGCCTCCGGCGCGCGGGAAGGCCGCGCCCAGCTCAGCCCACACCAGGCCGTCGGCCACGGCGAGAGCCGCGCCCAGCACCCAGGCCCACACCGATAGGCGGTAGCCCGCGGCGGCAATCACGAGCGGAAGCGTGATGAACGGGCCAACGCCGATCATCTCAAGCATGTTGAAAGCCACGGCGGAGCGCAGGCCGATGCGGCGCTGGAGGGTGCTGGCGGAGTTGGAGTTGGGCAAATTCATGGGGCTGATGCGCTCCCCGGATTGTACACTGACGGGAGATATGATTCGATTCGAGAGAGTTCAACGAGCAGTGACGTGCGCGGTCCTTGCAGGGCTGATGCTGACAGAGACGCACTACGCGGCGGCGCAAGAGAAGACGCAGCAATCGGCGCGGATCGAAGGCGCTTATGCGGCAATTCCTCTTCCCGAGCCAAACGAAATTGCTTTGCCCTTGCCCGAAGATCGCGGCGCGGCGGCTCTGGAACAATCGTTGCGGCGGCTGGGAACCACGGCCAGCGTGATGATGATTGTGGCGCATCCGGACGATGAAGACGGCGCGCTGCTGACTTATCTGAGTCGCGGGTTGGGCGCGCGNNATCATCCGCACCAATGAACTGCTGAAGGCTGGCGCGTATTACGGCGTAATACAGCTCTGGGGCACGGAAGTGGACTTCGGATTTTCCAAAACTCAGGAGCAATCGTTCGAGCGCTGGGGACATGACCGCGTTTTGTACGATGCTGTTCTGGCGGTGCGCCGCGAGCGTCCTCAGTTGATCGTTTCTACTTTTGTTGGCGGTATTACCGACGGCCACGGCCAACACCAGGTCTCCGGCGAGATTGCGCAGGAGGTTTTCAATGCGGCCGGCGACCCCAAGGTTTTTCCAGAGCAATTGAAAGACGGATTGCAGCCCTGGCATCCGTTGGCTGTTTATTCGATGGTTCCGTTTGCGCCGATCAAAGACGGAAAAATGTTCGACTACGCGACGGGTAAATGGGCTCCGGCGCGGTTCAAGAATTACGTCACCGGCGAGTGGAGCACGTCCGCGCCTTCGTCCGACGTTATGATGCAAGTGGGCAGGCTTGACCCTATGCTGGGGCGCAGCTATCAGCAAATTGCGCGTGAGGGATGGGGCGAGCAGAAGACGCAGAATGGCGGCGCGAATCCCGCGCTGAGCGGACCATCGACCACGAGCTATCACTTGTGGGCGGTGACGACGGAAGCAGCAAGCGCACCAGGAGCAACCTCGCGGGGCGAGGATTTGTTTCGCAACCGAAAGGTCACGATCGACACAAGCGTTGCCGGGCTGGTCTTGCTTGTGAAAGGCAATCCGCCTGTGTGGCTTTCCACTGGGCTGCGCCAGATTGACTTGAGCCTCAAACAGTTCGAGGCCACGCGCCAGGGCAGAAAAGACGCCGCAGTCGCGCGCCAACTTGCGCCGATCTACCGTCAAACTCTGGAGTTGCGCAAACGGACAGCAGTCAGCAATCTGGATGCGGAAGCCAAGGCCGGTTTGCTGTTTGAGCTGGATACGAAGATTGACCAGTTTCAATCCGCACTCAAGGAATTACTCGGCCTTGACCTTGTCGCTTTTACAACGAAGGCCGACAGCGCGCAGAGCGGCGGGTCGTTCCGCGGCGGTTCGGCTGACGAGATGCCGCTCAGCGTGACTCCGGGTGAAGAGTTCAAGGTTCACTTACACGCAGCGCAGGCCACGGCTGAAACAGCGCTCA
>PMGP01000060.1:22338-25040 GCA_003156235.1 Acidobacteriaceae bacterium | reverse complement strand
GCTTGAAGCAATCGTTGACGCCAATGTCCTGCGTGGTGGGCGATTCTAGTTGCTGGAGAACCGGCGCTACGTTGCGGCGGGCGAAGATGTCTCCCGGCAACAGCAGCACCGGCAGGCGGTTGATGGTGGCCAGCGCCGCGCCGGTGATCATGTTCGTTGCGCCGGGCCCGATGGACGAGGTGCAGGCAAAGGCGCGCAGCCGGTTGCTGGCCTTGGCAAAGCCCGCCGCCAGATGCACACCGGACTGCTCGTTGCGCACCAGGTAATAGGGGAAATCGGGATTCTGTTGCAGCGCCTGACCGATTCCCGCCACGTTTCCGTGGCCGAAGATGCCCAGCACACCGGCGAAGAACTTGTGCTCCTCGCCGTCGCGCTCGACATACTGGTTCTTCAAAAATCCAATCAGGGCCTGAGCCATGGTCATGCGCCGCGTTGCCATAGGTCTCCTCAATTCATCGGGAATGTTATCGTTTCACCAGCGGCAGCCGGGGATCGACCTCGCGCCACTCGTTTCTCACCCACGCATAATCAGGGTCGTCGGATGCGGCCAGCGAGCGCGCCGAGCCTGCCAGCGCGTTCAAGTAATAAGCGTTGTATCCGTGCGCCGCTACCACCGGGTGATAACCCTCCGGCACCAGGACCAGCTCTCCGTCGCGCACGGTCAGCGTTTCGTCGATGCGGCGGTCCGGGGTGTACACCTTCTGGATGGCGAAGCCCTCGGGGCGCTCGATGCGGTAGTAGTAAATCTCCTCCAGGTCCACTTCGCCGGGAGGATTGTGCACATCATGCTTGTGAGGCGGGAAGCTGGACCAGTTGCCCGCCGGCGTGAATACCTCCACCACCATCAGGCGGTGGGCGGGAAAACTGGGCGGAATCATGCTGTTGATCTGGCGCGAGGCGTTGCCGCCGCCGCGAATCTCGATGCCCACTTCGTCGGGCGTCACCAGGTGCGCGGGGTGTTCATCTTCGGCGCGGGCATAACAGAAGGCCAGGTCGCAATCGGTTTGAGCGGTGACCGTGAAGCTGGTCTTCACCGGCAGATAAAGCGTGTGGGGAAGGCCATCGAAAACGTTTTTCCGCCCGCCGACGCGCGACCACTGGCCCCTAGAGCTTTCGACCGAGCAGACACCGCCCAGAACCACTACGGCCAGCTCATTGCCGCCGGTTTCTGTGTCGTAGCTCTGACCCTGCGCCAGCTTGCGAACTTCAAAGGAGAGGAACTCATAACCGAAATTTTCGATTTTGTTGAGGAAGGCATCGGGACGAATCAGCAAGTCAGGCATAGTAACTCCATGGCGAAATGCACACGTGTGCATACAATGGCCTATCATCGTCCCCAGCAGCCATTTCTGTCAACCCCCACATCTTTACCGATCCGCATTGAATGTAAACCGGACCTTGTGATTGGGGCTCTTGACCGAATATGTCAGCGGTGGTACGGTTTTTATGCACACGTTTGCATTTCGGAGGATACATGACGCAGAGTGAATCGAAAACCACTTACAAAAGCCCGCTTTATCAGATGACGCAGACCACCCCCACCTGTTTGTGGAACGATTCGCCTTCCATCGAGGAGCTGACCTATTCCATCGATCATGGGGCCGTGGGCGCTACCTGCAACCCCTCCATCGTCGTTTCCGTGCTGAAAAAAGAGTTGGCGCTGTGGAAGCCCAGCATTCAGGCGCTGGTGGCCAGTCACCCGCAGGCCACCGAGGAGGAGATCGCCTGGCTGCTGGTGGAAGAGATGTCGGTGAATGGGGCGTGGCTGCTCAAGCCGATCTTCGACCGCGAGAAGGGGCGCAACGGCCGCCTTTCCATTCAGACAGATCCCAAAAACTATCGCAACACCGAGGCGATGCTGACGCAGGCAACGCGCTTCAGCCTGCTGGCGCCCAACATGATTGTCAAGATCGCCGCCACGCGCGCCGGCATCGTCGCCATGGAGGAAGCCACCTATCGCGGCATCAGCATCAACGCCACGGTCAGCTTCACGCTGCCGCAGGCCATCGCCGTGGCCGAGGCCGTGGAGCGCGGACTGAAGCGCAGGGAAGCCGAAGGCCTGGAGATCGCCACCATGGGGCCGGTCTGCACACTGATGGTGGGCAGGCTGGACGATTGGCTCAAAATCGTCATGGAGCGGAAGCAGCTTTCGGTCGACCCCGGCTACCTGGAGTGGGCCGGTGTCGCGGTCTTCAAGAAGGCCTACAAGCTATACCGCGAGCGCGGCTACCGGCTGCGACTGCTTTCGGCGGCATTTCGCAATCACATGCACTGGAGCGAGTTTATCGGCGGCGATGTGGTGATCTCTCCGCCTTGTGCCTGGCAGCGCCGCTACAACGCCAGCGGCATAGAAGCGATTCCGCGGATAGATAATCCGGTGGATCCCAAGATCGTGGAGACGCTGCTGAAGAAGTTTCCCGACTTTGAACGCGCCTATACGGAGAATGGTCTGTCCCATGAGGAGTTCGACACATTCGGCTCCACGCGCAGAACGCTGCGCGGCTTTATCGCTGCCGGCGCGGAATTGAATGCGATGATTCGGGATGTCATTTTGCCCAATCCCGATACGGAATAATGCAGCTCTACGGCCCGGAAAACGCTTCTGGTCGCGCAGTTTTCATTCTTGGAACGGCCACCGCAAGCAGCCGCTCTGGAGTGGTGAGTCAGAAGTTCATTGATAAACAACCGCAGATCCCCATTCG
>PMGP01000060.1:0-22299 GCA_003156235.1 Acidobacteriaceae bacterium | reverse complement strand
CGGGAGGCCGGCGCTACAGGTTAGCGCCCCATCGGTATTGTCCGAGCAATCGGAAATAGACTCTACACCAACAGGCAAACTGCTATAAACCCCTGAAAGCCTTAGATTACATGAGGCTTGCAACCGCATGATGGCACACACATTCATACCGGCTGACAGAGGGTTCTACGGCCCGGCCCAAGCAAAGCCAGTATTTCCTTGACACTGGCAGCGCAGTATTGCTAGTTTGCCTACGCGGAAGAGGAATCAGAGAAATCCACCGCCAATTACACTACTATGCTCTTCTGTTGAGCGGAAAACGCTTGCCAGTGGAGTGTAGGCGTGTCTTTTGGAGGTGGATTTTTTGTCTTGACCGTATCTTAACAAAGCCTTATCGGAGCCTTAACCCTTGTAGTTAAACATGTTTGGAAGGCAGTTGTGATTCAAAACCTTTAGGAGGCAGTATGATTTTGATGAATCGGTATATGGGACAACGAGCGAGCATCTGCTGGTGTATTCGCCTGGGGTTGGCGCTGTTGTTGATCCTTCCTGCGCTGTGCGCCTACGCCCAGTACGAAAATGGAAGCCTGGTGGGAACCATTCACGACGCCACTGGGGCCGCAATCCCCAATGTGAACGTCACGGTCACCAACAATGCGACCGGGATTTCCGCCATCGTTACGTCGAACAGCGCGGGCGACTATGATGCTCCGTCCCTTCGCTTCGGCATTTACACAATCACTGCAAAGGCTGCCGGTTTCGCCGATGCCGTGGCCAAGGAAATCACCATCTCGGTCGGCGGGCGTGAGCGCATCGACCTGGTGATGAAGGTGGGCGCAGCCCAGACCACGGTCGAAGTTTCCGGTGTAGCGCTACAGCTCGAAACTGAATCCAGTCAGCGCGGCCAGACGGTCTCCGAGGCCCAAACAGAAGCTCTGCCGCTGGTCAGCCGCAACTTCTCCGACCTGGTGGATTACGTCACAGGCGCTCACGGAGCGCCAGCGGATGCGACGACCACCGCGGTCACCAGCCTGACGCGCGCCGGATCGTTCAACGTGAACGGACAGCGCAGCATGTTCAACAACTACATGATTGACGGCATGGACAACAATGCCTATGGCGAGAGCAATCAGGGCTTCGACAACCAGATCATCGCCGTCCCGCCGGACTCCGTCGCCCAGTTTGAAGTGGTGACCAACAACGAGAGCGCGGAATACGGCCGCTCCTCCGGCGCCACCGTCAACGTGGCCACCAAGGCCGGCGGCAATCAGTTCCATGGCACGCTCTACGAGTTCATTCGCAACACGGATCTGAACGCCTTCGGTTACATCAAGCCGGTCTCCATCAATGCCCTCACTGGTGTCCAGTATCCGTTTTTCAAGCCGGTCTTCGATCGCAATCAGTTCGGCATCAACTTTAACGGGCCGATCATGAAGAACAAGTTCTTCTTCTTCCTTGACTACGAGGGATTCCGGCAGACGCTCACGCCTACGGTGGTTGATACCGTTCCCACGACCAATGAGCTCAATGGCCAACTGGCCGTTGCCGTGCAGGATCCGTGGAGTCCGGGCACATACGTACCAGCGGGCACGCCGTATGCCAGTTGGCCCGCTCAAGCCCAGCACGACGCCGACCCGACTGCTTTGGTGATTGCCGGACTGTACAAGGGTGTGCTGCCCGGAAAGTGCCAGGTGACCGCCGGCTTATCCACGACGGGCGTGGCCACAAACGATTGCCCTTTGAATGAGCCCTTTACCGACCACGCAGACAAAGGCGACCTTCGACTGGACTACCAGCAGAGCGCGAGTTCCTCCTGGTTCCTGAAGGTCAACGATCGCAAGGAGATTGGCCATAACTACAACCTTCTGCCCGAGCCGATCGATATGCAAACCGCCGGCGACATCCTGATCCACGATGAGCAGCTTGCGCTCGGCTACACCCATCTGATGGGCGCCAACAAGATTCTGGACGTGCGCCTGGCGCTCTCCGGAACCAAGGCCGGCAAGTGGACCTTCGCTATCGGCAACACCTCGTTCCCCGCAGCCGACATTCCGGGTCTGCCAGCCATCGCCGGCGTTTCCGGCGGCCTGCCCTCGATGGCCATCTCCGGCGGCTTTAGCAGCTTCGGGCGCCAGAGCACCAACCCGCAATGGCAGAACCCGTCGCTGCTCGACCCCAAGGTGAACTTCTCCTGGGTCAGGGGCAAGCACTCGTTCAAATTCGGCTATGAGTACGGGCACGTTTGGCAGGAGATCGAGGACTCGAATCCGCTTTATGGCTCCTTCGCCTACGGCAAGGGCTATAGCGTGTGCCCGACGACGGCCGGCTCCAGTTGCCCCAACACCAGCAACGTGGCCGACACCTACTTTGCTGACTTCCTCTTCGGAACAAGCCAAACCTTCTCGCTGGCGACTTACTACATCACCCACGTCTTCCAGACCATGGACAGCGCGTACGTCCAGGACGACTGGAAGGTCGCTTCCAAGCTGACCCTGAATCTGGGACTTCGCTGGGAGTACGGTTCGCCCTGGTCGGAGCGGAACAACTATATCTCCAACTTCGACCCGACGACCGGGACCATGCTCACCCTGGAGCCGGGTTACTCCACCGCTAGCTCTCCGCTCTGCGGCACAGCCGCCTGCATCGCACCCTATAGCGGCGGCGGAGTGTATGGCAAAACGCTGGTCAATCCCGCTTTAGGCGACTGGGCGCCACGAATTGGCTTTGCCTATGCGCTCCCACATAACATTTCAGTTCGCGGCGGCTACGGCACCGCATTTGTCCACTACTGGCGCGCCGGTTCGGGCAACAATATTGCCATCAACGCGCCCTTCGCGATGTATACGTCGGTAACCAACCCGGCCGTGGGCACCACGAATGGCTTCGTGAGGCTTTCGCAAGGCTTTCCAAACGGCTTGGCCACCAGCTTCAGCGCGGGCACCGACAACATCGACTATATTCCCAAAAACACCAAAGACGGCTATGCAGAAAGCTACTTTCTCAGCGTGCAGAAACAACTGGCCAAGAACATCCTTTTCGACCTGGCTTATGTGGGCAACCATGGCGTCCATCTGCAGGGCTTCATCAACGCCAACCAGCGAAACCCGGCATTGCCACTTACAAACGCGGGAGAGTATCCGGGAATTCCAGCGGGTCAGTGGCAACGTCCATACATGAGTTGGGGTGGTTACTTGCTCAACAACTCGACTCTCTATCCAAACTTCAACAACGGCGACATCACCGAGGCTACGAACGCGTTCAAATCCCATTACAACTCGCTGCAAGCCCGCTACGAGCAGCGCTTTGTGGCCGGATTGACCCTGCTGAACTCCTTCACCTGGTCGCACGCGCTGGATAACGCCTCCTCTACCCTGGAGGCCAACACGCCCGACCCGCAGAACGGATATAACCTCAACGGCGACTACGGCCAATCGGACTACAACCTGCCCATCACCAACGTCACCACCCTGGTCTATGACCTGCCGGTTGGAAAGGGAATGCACTTCCTGGCCAACAGCAATGGCGTGGTAAATGCCATCTTAGGCGGATGGCAGATTAGCGGCGTCAACACCATGCAGGCTGGTACCCCGTTCAACATTACGTATTCGCCGGCTGGCGCCAATGCCGTATCGCCGATGCTTTCCCAAAACTGGCGTGGAATGAGTCTATATCGCCCCAACCTCGTTCCCGGTGTTCCCTATATCAAGAGGACGCAACTCGCCAACGGGACGGTTCAATACGTCAACTCAGCGGCCCTAACGATTCCCTCGACTTATACCACCGGCAGCTCCCTCCTCGCCGGCGGCACGATTTCGAGCCCGTTTGGTAACTTGCCCAAGAACTATGGCCGTACGCCTGCTTATTACGAGACCGATCTGGACTTCAACAAGAAGTTCAGCGTGATGAACGACAAAGTCAAGATCGAGTTCCGCTCGGAGTTCTACAACATCTTCAACCACACCAACCTTTACATGCCCGGCGGCTCGGGCGGCGGCACCGTCTCCGGTACTGACAACAACACCACCGCGCCCACGGGTATGACCGGCGGCATCATCACCGGTACGTGGGAGCCGCGCATCATTCAGTTCGGCTTGAAGATCATCTACTAACCCGCTTCACCCTTGTATGCCGGCCACTTTCATGCGGCCGGCATACATTTCATTTGATTCCATCGCCTCCAAGTGGCCCGGTCCGTTTATCAATCACTATGGATTCAGACCACACAAACATGACCAAAAGGCGTGCAGGGTAGATGTATGGCCGCAAAGCACCATCTTCCAGAGATATTCCGTTGTGATTGATCCAGCCTTTGACGATTGAAACATCATGGAACACCCGCCTGATATAGCCATTTGAGAAAATGACTGCGATACAATTAAAATCGAATCGCTCGTGTTAACGCAGGCTCATTCTGTACTTAATGATTAACGTATAACGCTTACAGACGATGTGAGGTAATTCATGGCTTGGAACTTTCCGTTTCTTAAACCCGCGCCGCATATCGCCAAGCTTCCTGAAGCGCAAATCAAGCGGCTTTATCCGAAGATGCGCTGGCAGATTATGGAATCCACCTTTATTGGTTATGCCATATTCTATCTCGTCAGAAATAACCTTCCCATTGTCACTAAAGAGATGGGAGCGTCGCTTCACTACAGTAAAGGGCAGATAGGCGATCTGCTGGCCATTACCGCCATCACCTATGGCATCGGAAAATTATTTATGGGCGCATGGTCGGACCGCAGCAATCCGCGTTACTTCATGCCCATGGGATTGTTGCTGACAGCCTTTTGCAATTTTGCTTTTGCCACCATGCACAGTTATCCGATTCACCTGGCTCTGTGGGGAATGAATGGCCTGTTTCAAAGCATGGGATGGGCGCCTTGCGGGCGCTCTCTTGGCCACTGGTACAGCATTCGCGAAAGGGGAACCACGTTTGCCTTCTGGAACGTGGCACAGAATGTTGGTGGAGGATTGACTGGCCTCATTGTTGCATATAGCACAGTACTACTTGGATGGCGCTCGGCATTTTATGTGCCTGGCATTCTGGCCGCTTTATGCGCGATCTATCTTATCGTAAGGCTTCGTGACACGCCTCAGTCAGTGGGGTTGCCGCCTATTGAGGAATATCGCAACGACTACCCGGCTGTGGAAAAAGCAGATAGCGAGAAGGAACTGGGCACACGCGATTTGCTGGTCAACTACATCCTGAAGAATCCTTATATATGGCTTTTCGCCGCCGCCAATTTCTTTGTCTACATCGCCCGCTACGGCATGCTCGACTGGGGACCGTATTATCTGCAGGAGGTCAAGCATGCCAACCTTGTCGAAGGGGGAGGAAGCACGGCAGCGCTGGAGTTTTCGGCTATCTTCGGCACTATTCTGATGGGCTGGTTGTCCGATAAGCTCGGTGGGCGCCGCGGAATGATCAGCGTCTTCTGCATGATTCCTGTTTTCCTCGCTTATCTCGGCATCATATTTAGTCCCGACAATAAGTTATGGATAGATCTGGTGTTATTTGGAGTTATAGGCTTCTTTGTTTATCCGGCCATCCTGTTATTGGTAGTTAGTGCGCTGGATTACACTTCCAAAAAAGCTGTGGGTACAGCGGCCGGATTTATCGGACTGTTCGGCTATCTGGGGCGCGTAACTGAGAGTAAAGGCATTGGCATACTGGTTGTTCGTTATAACTGGAATGCTGCTCTTTATGCGATCATGGCATCGGCTTTCATGGGGATTGTTCTGCTATCGTGGATGTGGAAGCTTTCGCCGCGCAGAGCGGAGCAGATTAAGCCGCCTGGGTTAACTAAACGCTCTGAAGGGAATAAGTCCGGGGTATAACATGTAAGAGATAAATACACGGCGATGCATAAATTCTGACGACACAAATCGGGCCCCCATTTGGGGCCTGATGGCTAGCTGATCCACATCTGCGGATTGCCGATGGAGACAGCATCGAGGCCTTGCAACAAGAGATCCTCGGCCTCCTTCAGGGTGTAGATCAGCCCGCCGCCCACTACCGGGATGTCCGGCGAGATGGCGCGCACACTATCCAGCAGTTTGGGCGCAACCGGAGCAGGCAGCACTTCAAGCGCGTCCACGGGTGAATTCTTCAATTGATTGGTAATGGTGTTCTTGGCCCCGCTATCCAGAAGAAAAGTTCGCTGGATCGCATAGAGATCGATGCTATGCGCATGACGCAGTGGGTCCAAGTGCGTTGAAATGATACCGCGCGCGCCACAATGTTTTAGATAGTTCACAGCGTATTTGTCGCGCGAGAAGCCATTGAGCAGATCGAGATTGACCATGGGGAGCTTGTCCGAGGCGAGAATCTTCCGGATCATTCCCTCGCAGTTTTCCAGATCGCCGGTGAGTAGATAGACGATCTTGCCGTGCGCGGCAATTGCCTGATCCAGATGTTCAACATGGCGCACGGAAGGAATGATGGGAGTTTCACGGAAGAATATCCGTAATGGAGTTTGCGGAGCCTGCATGATAATTATCTGTTCTCCTTCAGGCCAACCGGAAGGTGAAATATCGCCTCTGGAACGTGTGAGCATCCATGCCCTTGCGTGCATCTGTCTGTGATTGGCTCCAGAAAAATCATTATAGGCGTTGCCCATCAACGGAGGCAAGGCGAAGTGATTCCAGGGCAGTTATTGTCTGCGGAGGCGCATGCATGGCTCGGCTATGCACCTGACGATACTTTGCCCGCGGCTTGACAGCGCTCATTGAATTGATAGATGATGTGTCAGTAAGTCCACGCCGTTTCGTGAAGAGTGCCTGAGACAGCACGAGCGGGTAATTGGATGCTGCTGAAGAAGTCAGGACCAAGTGCTGCATTAGGCAACTGGTTTTTGCGTTCAGAATGGCTGCGATCCGATCCTTGCTTCTGTCGTCTGGAATTTCTCTCAAGGTCCAGGCTCTTGCCTTTCTGAAACAAATCCAGATATCCAGGCATGTGTTTCAACGCGCATTGGCTGGAGTGTGTCGAGATGCTGGCCACTATCCTGTTTTCTTCCGCAGATTTCTATCGGACGACGCAAGGGCATTCGTGCTTGTTGCGCCAGGATGCTTCCGCGTTGCCGCGTGGTTTGCGATGCGGTGTGTTCGCGGTCAATTTGAAAGGCACGGTATGGAAGCGACGCAGGTTGTGATTATAGGCGGAGGCGCAACAGGGGCCGGCATTCTTTGGGACCTGAGTTTGCGCGGCATCTCCGCCATCCTGCTGGAGCAGGGAGACATCGCCAACGGAGCTACCGGGCGTTGCCACGGTCTGTTGCACTCCGGCGGCCGCTACGCTGTCAAGGACCCTGACACAGCGCGCGAGTGCGTCGCGGAAAACCGCATCATCAAGGCCGTTGCGCCTCATTGCGTGGATGAGGTTGGGGGAATTTTTGTCAAGTGTGCCCAGGATGACCCTGCATTCTTCGAACAGTGGTGGCGCGCTGCCGGCGAGGTTGGCATTCGCAGCCATAGGCTGAGCCGTGAAGAAGCGCGCGAGCTGGAGCCGAACCTGGCGGCGGACATTCTTGGCGCATTCACGTGTCCGGATGCGCACGTCGATGTTTTCAGGCTGGTGCTCGCAAATCTTGAAGCTGCGGTTGCGCGCGGCGGGCGCTTCCTGACCTACAGTGAAGTAACTTCCATTCTCTCCGCAGACGGGCGTGTGCGCGGAGTTCGCTATCGCAATACGCGCAGCGGCGAGGAAGACGAAATCTCCTGCGAGGTGGTGATCAACGCCGCAGGAGGCTGGGCGCAGGGCATTGCAGCCATGGCCGGCGTCGATGTGCCCGTGCTCTGCGATAAGGGAACGCTGCTGGTGCTCAATCACCGGCTGAATCGCCGCGTCATCAATCGCTGCCGCAAGTCCAGCGATGCCGACATCCTGGTGCCTGCCGGCCCGGTGTGCATTCTGGGTACATCTTCGATTCGCGTGCCCGGACCGGATGGATTGTCTGCTTCGCCTGAGGATGTCGATAACCTTCTGCGGCTAGGCGATGAAATGATTCCCGGACTTGTGGACGCGCGCATCCTGCGCATCTTCTGCGGAGTTCGGCCGTTGTATGCGCCCAAGACGGCGGAGGCGGCGTATGGCCGCGAGATCAGCCGCGGATTTGCGCTGCTTGATCACCAGACACGGGACGGAGTGAGCGGCTTTATTTCCATTGTCGGCGGCAAGCTCACTACTTATCGCCTGATGGCCGCCGTAACCTGCGATTGTGCAGCGAAGAAACTCGGGGTAGATGCGGAATGCACAACGGATAAGACGCCGTTGCGGCCCTCCGTCGACCGCAAGACGCACCATCGCGTTCTTCATGTGCTGCCGCATCCAGTGGCGGAAAAGATGGAGCGCCGTCTTGGGCATGAAACAAGGCGAGTTATCCAGGCCATCGAAGCGCGGCCCGAGTTGGCCGAGTTAGTCTGCGAATGTGAGTTAGTAACTCGCGGCGAATTGGAATATGTCCTGAGCGACTCCACTCCGGTCCCAACTTATACCATCAGCGACGTTGGCCGGCGAACGCGTCTAGGCTTTGGACCTTGCCAGGGTACGTTCTGCGGATACAAAGCCATGTTAGCCGGCTATCAGACTCACCGCTGGACGGCATCGGAAGCAGCCACCGAATTCTCCGCCTATCTTCACGAGCGTTCCAAGGGGCAATCATTTATCCACCAAGGCCAGCAGGTCGAGCAACTGGAACTCAACCACTATCTGTACGGCGCGGATCAGCCGTTACGCGCGAATTCGGGTAAGCAAGATGGGAACTGATCGCTACGACGTTGTGGTTGTGGGCGCGGGGCTCTCCGGCCTTGTCGCGGCCGGCGTGGCCGCGCATCGCAAGCTGAAAGTCGCGCTGGTTTCGACCGGGCCGGGCTCGTTTGTCACCGGGCCCGGATGGTTGAAGGCGCAGGAGATCCTGAGGGCATCTGCTGAGCTGGAACTTAAAGAGGCAATCGCGTTATTTTGCAAACTAACGCGTCTTGCCGGCTGCCCATACGCGGGCGATATCTCCACCACGCGTGCTCTTCCGTCGATTCTTGGCGACTTAGAGAGCGTGGCGCTTGCGCCCCTCACGCTGTGGAACGCCGAGCCACGTGAAGGAATCTCCACCGCGATAGTTGGCGTTCGAGGACTATCCTGCTTCGATGAAAACTTCATGGCCGAACGGCTCACCGAGCAGGCGCACTTGATTAGTTCCAGCTGCACTTATACGGCGAGGCAAATCTCTCTCACGCGCGAGATGGGAATTCCAGTAACTACCTTGCGCATCGCACAGTGCTTTGATCGCGATCCGACATTCCGCGAGGAACTTATTAACTCCTTACGAACGGCAGCATCCGGATTTGCGCGCATCCTGGTGCCCGGCATCCTGGGGCTGGAGTCGTCCGATGAGCAAATTGCTGAATTCGAGCGCGAACTTGGTTGCACGGTGGGCGAGATTACTACGCTGCCTCCATCCATTCCCGGCCTGCGCGTCTATCATCGTTTGGAGAGTTATCTTCACAAGATCGGCGTGGAGCTTTATCGCGGATTCCCCGTCGAGCAAGTGGAAATACACAACGGCTTATGCACTGGACTGCGAGTTGCCTGTCCGGGCCGCCCGATGAATCTGCATTGCCAGAGCGCGGTGCTGGCCACCGGGCGGCGCTCTGTTAGTCCTCTGGGCAATGAATATGCAGGCCGCGACCAGCAGATGAGGCCGCTTACTTCAACAGGCTCTGTGATGGCGCGTAATCTTTTCATTGCCGGGTCGTTCCCGCACTCTGGCGAAGACCATCACGGCGACGTCCTGCACATTCTCACAGGTTACCGCGCGGGGAATCTCGCAGCGTCCACAAGAGGAAACCATGCGGCTCGATGACTTGGCGATTGATAACTGCCTGAAGTGTACCTTGTGCAACGCCGTGTGCCCGGTGCTGGCCGTTCATACCCAGTATCCCGGTCCCAAGCGCTTGGGGCCGGAGTTGGAAAGGCTGCGCCGCGAAGGCATCTCCACCGACACGGAGTGGGTGGAGTACTGCCTCGGATGTCATCGTTGCGATCTCGCGTGTCCCCATCAGGTGAACGTTTCAGAGATGATTGCGCGCGCCAAGGCGGAGCACCGCAAGCCGCTGGTACGCGGCCTGCGCGACTGGTGGTTTGCGCGACCCGGCTTGCTGGGCAGATTGACGACCATTCTGCCCGCGCTCTCCAACTTTGCGCTCTCCATCAAGCCGGCGCGTTTTCTTATGTCGAAGCTCATGCAGATCACGCCGCAACGCAAATTTCCCAGCTACACGCGGCCGAATTTGCGCTCGCCCGCGATTGCCGAAAAGGAGTCGCAGCGGGTGATCTTCTTTCCCGGCTGTTTCATTCGCTACAACCGGCCCGATCTTGGCAGGGTGGTGATTGAGTTGCTTGAGCGCAACGGCCTGACTGCGGAAGTTGCATCAACGGAGTGCTGCGGAGTTCCAGCCATGGCCAACGGCAATGCGGCGGAGGCGCGCGCGGTGGCTCGAGCCAACGTCAAGGCCTTGGCCCAGCAGGTTGACTCGGGGTTGCGCATCGTGACTGCCTGCTCCAGTTGCGGACACATGCTGAAGACGGGATTCGGCGGAGCCCTTGTAGACGAAGAAGAGTTTGCCGGCGCTGCGCAAAAGATCGCCGGCCGTACCTACGACCTTGCTGAGTTACTCGTGGAGCAGTTGGATGCGGGAAAACTCAACATCAACTTTCAGCTCACCGATCTGCGGTTGGCATATCACGCGCCGTGTCACCAGAGGTCACAGGGCATCGGACGCCCGTGGTATCACTTATTGCGCCTCATACCAGGCGTCACCGTTGAAGATATGGATGCCGGATGTTGCGGCATGTCCGGCACCTATGGCTTCAAGCAGGAGAAGTATCAGGTCTCCATGGAGATCGGCAAGGAGTTATTCGCGAGCATCGACGCCGTGCAACCGCAGATGGTTGCCACGGAGTGCGCTACCTGCCAGATGCAGATCGAACATGGAACCACCTTCAAGGCGATCCATCCGGCGGAGATTCTGTTGCAGGCCTACGGCGAGCAAAAAACAGGAAGGTGAATCGGATGGTCTGGAGCAGAGACGGTGCGCGGTTTGCAGTCTCAGGCGGCCTGCTGTTGATTTTTGGAGCGGGAGACCGGGATCGAACCGGCGACATTCAGCTTGGGAAGCTGACGTTCTACCACTGAACTACTCCCGCAACCTATTTATAATCAACAAAATCCTCCGTTTCGCCTGATTCGCAAACACCACATAAAACCATGACTGCAATGATGGTAACATCTTCAACACCGTGGAGGGTGGCGAGATGAGAGTCCGGCATGGGACTCGCGGCGGTCGTCACAGGTTACAGCAACGCCGGTAGGTTTCGACACAATGGACCTGGAGGGCGTTCGATGAGACGAGCGGAGCAAGGATGGCAGCGAATCGCACGGATTTCCTGCCGCAGAAGCTGTTCATTTCACGCATTTGTTCTTCTCGCCATGTAATCTGGCTCAGGAGCGACAGAATAGCGTCGAACTTCCACCCTCACCGCCTTGACAGTGCGAATTATCGGCATTCTCAGGGAATAATCAGGCCTTCCTCAGAATAAGCCTTACGCGCGAAGTCGTGTGTTGTCAAATATGCTTTCGGCAAAAATCGCGCAAAATAGCCTGATCTTGGATTTCCTAAGTATCAAGCTATCAAAACAAAAACTTGATTTGCAACTCCAGGCGTCGATTATTGGCGTTCTCCAGAAAGCCTTCCATGTTTGGATTTCCAGCTATCTGATTCGCATGTCCAAATAGCGATGAAGTGATGTCGCCAATGATCGGGCCTGGGTTGTTATGGTTGAGCAGATTCCTGGCGGACATCGAAACCGTCACGCCGAAGCGACGATCCGATGACGGCGCACTAAACAGTCCGCGCAGTCCGCCCGGCGCCGACATGTTCGCGGCGTTGATTTGTGCATCGCTATCGCTTTTTGCCGAACCACCGCCCTTTAACGGCCCCAGGCCGATGGTCTTTCCCACGCGCAGATTTACCGTGACTTGTCCAGGCCCCCTGCCAAAGTTGCGCGGCACAATTGCTTCTCCATTCGGAGGGTTTGGATCGAGCAACCCGTACGACGTTGCGATGATGCCGGGGCCAGCGCTGTCGGCGATGCCTGGCCGGCTGTTAAAGAGCATTGTACCATAACGATCCTCGCCTGTTGTGATGTTGAAAGGCGCGCCCGATTGGATGATTGTGTAAGGGCTGATTCGAATGTTTCCGCGCATCTGCAATGAGCCGCCCAACAGAAAGCGATGGTGGATGTCTGTCGCTGCCGGTCCGTACTCGCCGCTGTCGTCGTTCGGATTCGCAGGAAACGTTCCCAGACCGTCGGTATTGCTGCTGGCGTGGTTAAACACATAGTAGCCAAATAGAGACACCTGCTTTGAGGGCTTGGTCCGGGCGTTCGCAATCAATTGATTTTGGTTGTACAGCCCGGACGAGGTCATGATGAACGTTGGCGACACCGTGCCTGCGTTTTCCACAATCGAGAGCAACTGACGAGGTCCATGAGAGTGCGTATAAGTCAGGGCGAGTGTTGTTGTCTGTGTGGCCTGTTGCTCAACGGTAAAGGCAGATTGAAGAGTAGCCGGCGCTCGCATCCCGGCGTCCTGTTTCCACGTTACCTGCGGCGTCCCAGGATTCGCCCACGAAGCGACATCCGGAACCGATGGAAAAAAGGCGGGAGACGACACCGAGTATTGAGACTGCACGACGCCGTTGAACCGCCGCGCAGTCAACACCCCGGAGAGTGGAAAGCGGTCATAGAAGATGCCGAAGCCAGCCCGTAACACGGTCGTTCTGCCGTTCCTGGTATTCCGAGGCGCCCAAGCAATGCCTGCACGTGGCGCAAAGTCTGCCCGGTCTCCGATATTCGTCTGCAACTCGTAGCGAAGACCATAGTTGATCGTAAGGTTGGGACGTGCTCTCCATTCGTCGCCCCAGAAGATACCGGCGTCGAACTGTCCCACTGCCAATTGCGGTTGTCCCGTTGTAAGCGAGAATTGCGACGGGCCGTATCCTGAAGTACCCAGCAGAGTTTGCCGATATGTGTCGATCGATGTAAAGGTGAATGTTCCGTTGAAGTTGTTCCGAGCGACGCTGTTCTCATGCGCCTCCCGCAGTCGAGCCCCGAAACGCCATGCGTGCGCACCGCGTATCCACGAAACGTAGTTCTGAAGCTCGTAGTCATTCTGTGTATCGGCGCCCTGTCCAACGCTGGCACCGCCGCTATTAAATGCACCTAGTACCTGGACCATGGGAGCGGCACTTGTTGGATCGGTTGTCATGGACCAACGGAAGTATTGGAATCGCGTCTCATTGATCCACAACTTGCTGGCTAGGGTGTTTGAAACCTGCACCGTTTGGAACCCGTTGTTCAGCAAATATCCACGCGAGGGAACGTCGAAGCCGCCAATTCCAGCGCCATTTACGCTTGCATGTGTGAAGTTGTAACGCAGGCTAAGTGTGTCGACCGATGTGAGTTGATAGTCGACCAGCGGACTGACCAGCGTGTGACGTTGCGGAGTGAGCTTAACCGTGTTGAATGGCTCCGGCACAAGTGTCGCAGGATTCAGTTCTATGCCGTTCGAGATAAATCCGTTGTTTACCGCGTGACGTTCCAGATCCATGTTGAAAGAAGTCTTGTGGCCGAGCGGTCCGCCAAACGAGTTTTCATACTCTTGCAGTTGAAGTGGCGCCTTCTCCGTCGAGTATGGATTTCGTGAATTCCAAATGTCGTTGGAGTAGTTGAACCCGAGCGTGCCCTTCCACTTGGTTGAGCCCGGTTTCGTGAATATCTCGATACGGCCATAACCCAACTTGTCATAATCGGGGGCAAACGGATTTTGATTGATGCGAACTTCGCGAATGGACTCTTTCGGGGGCATCTGTCCGTTACTGAATCCATCAATGTAGATCGCTCCGCCATTGGGCCCGGCTGCCGGTCCCGCCAACGCCAGCAAATCCGCCTGCAAGTCCTGCGCGTCGTCACCCAGTGCGTTGAGGTCATCGCCACTAATAATCACGGATCCTGCATTGCCTGCGCTATCAGTGTTGACAGAAGGCGCGTCGGCGTCTCCCACCTTTACCTCCTGCTCAACCCGAACGATGTGGAGTTGCAGGTCCAATTTTATCCGGCCTACAGTGAGCGCAATACGTACCGGCCGCACCGTGGCGAGTTGCGGCGCGGAGGCAGAAACCTCATACCATCCAGCCGCCAGCGAACTGAATTCATATGACCCATCCGTCGCGGTAACAATACTGAATGTACTTGATTGCGGACCCAGAAGAGTAACTACAGCGTCGGGCACCGCAGCGCCGGTCTGTTCGAGAACGCGGCCGCCAAGAGAGGCTGTCTGCGCGGCACCAATCACAACAGACCAAAAAAGAAAAAGGGGCAATAAGACGATCTTCAAAGATCACAACTCCAGTTTCAGTGTAGCCGGACCGCGGGTATCGGCGGTCCGGCTACATGATTCATTGACGCAGCATTTTCTACTTCAAAGCAAGCATTTTCACGAGTTCTTCGTAGTGGTCCGTTGAAATGAAATCTGCCTTGGCGGCTTTTGCAGCCTTCCACCGCGTCACCGCGGCTTCGTGAGAACCCATGTTATAGTCTTTGTCCCAGCCCTGATTCTCTTCGGCCGTGTAGCCGTCCAGACAATAGACACCGACCAGATATCCCATCTTGTGACCATAGTCGATGAACGACTTCAGACGCTTCGCGCTTTCTTCCGTCCAGGGGCCGACTTTCGTCTCGCCGCCCTTCTCGATGAAGGCCCAGTCGAGGCCGATCCAGCGGTGAAAGTTGTCCGCCCTGGCGAGGATCAAGTCGTTTGGATTCGCCAGGAATTGATTATCGGTCGCTTCATCTTTTGGCAGTTTGCGCCCTGGGTTCGGATCCAGTTTCGGCACGCTTCCGAAGGCACGAATATTTCCGCCAACAGGAACTTGGTCATAGAACATAAGCGTCTTGTTGATGTCGTTCTGTTTGTCCTCGAGCAGGACCAGCATCGGCTTAATTTTGAGCGGCGACACCTTGGTAATGTCGTCCGTCTTCACGGCCGTGGTCAGCCAGTCGTTGTAATTGTCGAGCACTTTGGCAATCGCCGCAAGGTGCTCAGGCGGATCGTTCTTGATGTCCAGATAAAGAATGACAATCGGCCAGTTGCCCTTGTTGCCTTCTTTCAGGGCCTTTTCGATGATGGGTCTTACCTTTGGAAAGAAGTAGGTCTCGAGTGTCGGATCGTCACCGCCAACATTCTTGGCTCCGTGGATCATGAGCGACTTGCCATCAATCCATGACAGATCCTCTTCCACCATGAACGGGTGACCGGAAGCAATTGCCTGGTCGATGCGTTCGGTATATTTTCCGTGGTCAGGGTAAGCATTGTGCGCCCACATCAGCGTACGGGTTCCGGGTGTGAGCGGTCCGGATTGGGCAAACGCAACAGTGGCAAGAGCAAGGCTTGCCGCGAGAATAGTCTTTTTCATTTGGATCTCCCTAGCAAAATGGTTGAAAACATTATCTGGGACGCAGGCAGCGTACCTGGCAGCGATTTCTTCCGGCACTCGCCGGTGCAGCCCGTTGAATCGCGGATGTCGCCAGCATCGTTGCCTCACGGCAAAGGGCGGGCGCTCCACTCCTGCGCATGGCTTACACAACAGATTTGAGCATTCGCCCCTTAAAAAAACCTTAAAGATGCCGGAGTGTCACGAGATATTCATATCCGCGGCCTATCATCGCCTCAATCACAGGGGGACACTATGAGAGTTCTGGTGGCTGAAGACAAGCCCGCCATGGCCAATTTGTTGACCCGTGCTTTGCGCCGCGAAGGTCATTCGGTTCAGGTGGCATACGACGGTCATGAGGCACTCGACTTGGGCCGTTGCGACGACAACGACGTCATTCTTCTCGACCTTATGCTGCCTCGTATGGACGGCTTCACCGTTATTCGAACACTGCGCACGGAGCACATATGCACACCGACGCTCATCGTAAGCGCTCGCGACGCGATGAGCGACATCGTGCTCGGCTTGGATTCAGGCGCCGATGACTACCTCACCAAGCCGTTTGCGCTCGATGTACTTCTGGCTCGCATACGCGCCCTGTCCCGCCGGCTTCCGGTCAGCGCCCCTGCGAATCTCGTTTTTCACGACATCATGCTCAATGCGAATACACACTCGCTGCATCGCAACGGACGCGTCAGTTCATTGACACGCACTGAGTATGCACTGATGGACCTGCTCATGCGGCGGGCCGGCTCGATTGTTACTCACGACGCTCTGATCGAGGCTGGGTGGGGCTTGGGGGCCGAAGTGAACGAAGGCACTCTGTACGTCTTCATCCGCATGCTCCGCACAAAGATCGGGGAGACGCAGCTTCTGCAAACGGTTCGCAGCGTCGGATATGCGTTGCGCGCATGAGATTCAATCTCTCCATCTCACTCCGGCTCACCCTTTGGTTTTCCGCGATCTTTCTCTGCGGATTCGTTGTCTTTGGGGTCTTCATCTGGTTCGACCTCAGTGCATCCCTCGGCAGCGGGAAGGATAGAACGCTTGGACGGCGCTACGAGCGCATGGTCGATCTGCTCAAACATGCAGAGAAGGACTCCGACGCGCTCTTGCAGACAAAGTACCGCGAATTCGTAGACGCCACTCCTGAAGGCGGGTTGATTCAGGTGTACTCGCTCAGCGGCGAACGGCTGCTGCCCCAGGCTGGCTCCGCAGCCATGCAATTCCCATGGCCTGCGGTTCCTTCCGCCCTCGCGGAGTACCGCTCCGACGTCTGGATCGGGAACCATCCCTATCGCATCTACCTTCGCTCGGCCACGCTGAACGGGGCGCCCGTTCGCATTTGCGTCGCCGGATCTCTGATGGACAATGTGAGCCTGCTGGCCCGGCTGGACGAGATCTTTGAGCGATCCATCCCTGCAATGCTTTTGATTTCCGCCCTGGCGGGTTACTTCATCAGCCATCGCGCGCTCAGGCCTGTGGTACGCCTCACCGAGTCCGCCCGCTCCATCACCATAGGGAATCTCGCGGCGCGTCTACCCGTATCGCCCGCAGGCGATGAGCTGGCCCAACTGGCTGAAACCTGCAACGAAATGCTTAGCCGTCTCGAAGAAGCGGTAAAACGCATTACACAGTTTACTGCCGACGCATCGCACGAATTGCGCAGTCCCATCTCGTTTATTCGCACCACAAGCGAATACGCGCTTCGCACACCCGGCCTCGACGCGGAAACCACTGAGGCGTTTGAAAACATCGTGAGCGAAACCGAGCACTCTTCCAGTCTGCTTGAAGATATGCTCCTGCTGGCCCGGACCGATGCCGGACGCGCGCAAATCGTCTACGAACAAGTCTACATGGCGGAGATCGTGCGCGAAGTTGTTGCTCGAATGCGGGTGGTGGCGAAGGAGAAGCGGCAGCGGATCGTCGAACGGCTACCGGACGCCCGCCTGCAATTGTCTGGTGATGCCATGCTGCTTCGCCGTCTGGTTTGGATCCTTGTGGATAATGCCGTCAAGTACACTCCCTGCGAAGGCCGCATCGAGGTCGCTCTGGTTCGCAACGAACAACGCGCACTGTTTACGGTTTCCGACAACGGCATAGGGATTCCCGAAACTTCTCTACCGCACATCTTCGATCGTTTCTTTCGCGTCGATGCCTCGCGTGGCGAACAGGAAGGCACTGGGCTCGGACTGGCCATCGGCAAATGGATTGCGGAAGCTCACCGGGCAACCATCACCGCTCGCAGCATCGACCAGGCAGGGACCACCTTCGAGGTTGCATTTCCTCTCAATGGAAACCCGTAACTTGCATGGATACAAGCGCTGGATAGTTGGCGCCTCATATTGATGCTATGAATCGACACCGGTTGCGCCATGTTGAAGGTCAATCAAGACGGCATTCTTTACGCATTCAGGTCTGACTCAGAGTGAAGTCAATCGGCGAAGTTTGTGTACGCCAGATTAGAGTTCGATGAAATTACGTTAACTGTAATGCATCTTTAGGTTCTCTTTAGAGTCGCTTGCTCTAATCTGGCTATCCACTCCAGCGCATCCTGCGACTGACTCTTCGCAATGCTGAACAGGTCGAAAAGGAGCGGGCTTTACTTGGGCATGGTTATGCCCAATCAGTCTTACGAGATTCACTCAATGTTCACGTCGGCGCAAGCGGCAATGCCATACAAGATGCCGGTTTGACCAGCGCACATGCCCAAGAGAAGTTACTGGAAGGCGTAGCAGGCAACCACAAACTTTCACTCTCAATCGCAACTCACTTTAACCTGGAGGATTGTATGCGACGTTTTATTGTGCTAATCGCCATATTGTTATCTACTCTTTCCTTGGCCGCCCAAACCGACCGGGCAACTCTGACAGGAGTTGTCATGGATATGACACAGAGAGTCATCCCCGGAGCCAAAGTCAGCCTGGAAGCAACGGCCACCGGAATCCAGCACGTCGTCAATACCAACTCGGCCGGCGTATATACCATCAGCGCGTTGCCTTTGGGTGAATACACAGCCTCCGTTGAGGTGAACGGCTTCGAAAAGGAGAATATTGAAAGCTTTACGCTTGAGGTGGGCGAAACGCGCACACTCAATGTAACCATGTGGGTCGCCACTGTGCAAACGGATGTTTCGGTAGTAGCTGCCGCGCCGGATCTGAACTTGAGTTCGGCGGTCATAGGCGGAGTAATCAATGGCGATCAGACAGAAGACCTTCCGGTGAATGGCCGATACTGGGTAGTGCTGGAATCCCTGATTCCGGGTGCGCTAAGTTCAGGTAGCGGCACCGAAGACACCATTCGTTTTAACGGCCTCTCACAGGAGGACAATAACTTTCGTCTGGATGGAGTGGACTCTACGGGAATCAACCACCAGTTCATGAAACAACCTTTGGTTGTCCAGGTTCCCATGGAGTCTATTGCCGAATTCCGGGGAAGCAGTTCGCTCTATAGCGCAGACACTGGAGGCATGGCCGGAGGCCAGGTGAGTATGGTCTCCAAGAGCGGCGGCAACGATTTCCATGGATCCTTCTACGAGTACCTGAGAAACAGCTTCTTCGACGCGAGATACTTTTCGTCCACCAGTATATCTCCCTTCAAGCTGAATGACTTTGGAGTGAGTTCGGGTGGCCCGATCCTTCACAACAAGTTGTTCTACTTCGCCAACTACGAGGCGGTCAGGGAAGCATTTTCTACACTTGTCAGCGGCTATGTACCCACCGACGCGTACAGGGCTCAGGTAGCTGCGAAGTCGCCCGCGCTCGTGCCATTCGTGAACGCCTTCCCGATGGGAACCCAGACAACCAGCGATCCCAATGCACTGCTTTGGGTAACCAGCCAGCCTGGCCCGACGAACGAAGACGGCGGCCTGGCTCGCGTCGACTATGCTCTGAATGCGAAGGCCTCAATCTCTGCGCGTTTCAACACCGACTCCTACACCAACACCGCGCCAGGTCTTGCGGAGGCCACGATCACTACAGTGGCCAGCCCAAATGCCGTCGTCGATGTGGCATATCGTTTTTCGCCGTCGATTCTAAACGATGCCAGGATTGGCTACAATAACGACGAATACCAGGACGTAGGCCAGGGCGCAACAACTATATACACGCTTTCGGTTTCACCTAATTTCAGCTATACTCTGGGCGACCATTCCTGGCGCCACGACAACTCATACAGCCTTCTCGACGACGCCAGTTTCTATCACGGACGCCACACCATCAAGGCTGGCATCGAGATTCGTCACTTGCAGGAAAACAAGCTTCACCCGCTTGTGGAACAGAGCCTGAGCTACATCAGCGAAGCGAATTTCATCAACAACGTGTTGGACTCTTACGCCTACAAACCCGCGGGAGTCGAGACTTCGGCCCGCATGACGACGTATTTTGGATATGTCCTCGACGAATTCAAACTGCGCCCGAACCTCACCGTAAATGCCGGTCTGCGCTATGAATACTATGGCGTCGACTACGAAAAAAACCCATCGCTTGGGCAGATATTTGACCCGTTCACGTGCGGAATTCAATTCTGTCCCATCGGAGCGCCCTTCTATTACCCCGATACGCTCGACTTTGAACCGCGCGTAAGTATTGGGTGGGCTCCCAAAGCACTGCGAGGCAAGACCGCCATTCGCCTCGGCTTTGGATCTAATTTCGATGACGGGCAGTTCGGAGGCCTCTATGCCCTGCAGACCCAGATCGGCCAGTCCTACGGCCTGACCCAAGCAAACACAAAGGGATTGAGTTTTCCGGTCACGCCCTATCTTGGAGCAGCAAAATCCAACATCAGCTACTCTGCCTTCGACCAGCATCGCAAGGATATGAGCGTAAACCAGTGGACCCTATCCATCCAAAACGAACTTATCCACAATACGTACCTCACCGCGTCCTATGTCGGCAGCAAAGGAACCCACCTTTTCCAGAAGGGTCTGTCGCTGAATGGCATCAACCCGGCCACTGGCACCCGCCCCTACGCCAGTCTCACCAGCGCAACCATCGGATGGACGACCTGGGATTCCAACAGCAACTACAACGCCATGCAGATCGGCCTGAAACGGAACATGTATCGCGGGTTGCTCCTCTCCGCCAATTATCAGTACTCCCATGGAATCAGCGACGGCTCGAACGGAGGCGGCGAATCGGACACGCCGGAAAACAACAACTGCAGAGCCTGCGAACGCGCATCGACAGACTTCGATATGCGCCACAACTTCTCAACAAGCGCGATCTGGATCGTGCCCGTTGGCAGAGGCCATGTATTACTCGGCGACGCGTCGCCTGTTGTCAACACCATACTCGGTTCCTGGGAATTCAGCGGTATCGGCTTGGCCCACACCGGTGTTCCGCTGAATGTCACCATGAGCCGTTCTGCCTCAGCCCTGCCTGACGGGATCAACTCGAGCCAGCGGCCCGACCGTGTACCAGGCGTCTCGTTGTATCCCGCCCACCAGACTTCTACTCTCTGGCTAAACCCTGCCGCATTTACTACTCCGGCAAACGGCCTGTGGGGGAATGCCTCCAGAAACGCTGTGCGCGTTCCCGGTATCTGGCAGGGTGACTTGGCCCTCGCCAAGAAATTCCCTGTGCGTAAACAGACATACGTCAGCTTCCGTGCGGAAGTCTTCAACGCGTTCAACCGGGATCAGATCGGCAGTCCGGCGGTGAAGTGGACCAGCGGCGCAGGCACGTACGGCCAGATTACCACTCCCTACACCACGTCGGCTGTAGGTACCGGCACTCCTCGCCAGATGCAATTCAGCCTTCGCTATTCCTATTAAGACGAACAGGGTTGGGGGAAGCGCGCAAATGCGCCTCCCCCCGAACCAAGGGAATGTACCTTCGAAGCACCTTGCGGAACTTCCAGGAAACATGCCTTAACTCGACGCTATACCAAGTCTTCATGAGAAACCGACTGAAGACCAGAAAGGGATCAATCGTATGAAGCACGCATCTTGTCTCTTCGCATTTCTGTTAACCTCTGCAATCAGTCTTCAGGCGGCCACCTACACTCTGGACACTCGATATCCAGTCGCCGGCAACGGAGGTTGGGACTTTATCACAATCGACAGCGCCGCCCGTTGGCTTTACGTCTCGCATGGTACGCAAGTGGATGTTCTCGACGCGGACACGGGCAAGGTTGTCGGCGTTATCGCAGACACCCCCGGGGTCCATGGAATCGCTATCGCCTCGTCGCTTGAACGCGGGTTCACCACCAACGGTAAAGAGAACAAGGTCTCAGTCTTCAATACCAGAACCCTGGCCCTGATCAAGAAGATCGAAGTAGGAGAGAAGCCGGATAGCATCTATTTTGATTCCGCAAGTCAGAGGGTTTTCACCGGCAATCATGGCTCTCATAACATCACGGTAATCGATGCCGAGAGCGCCACCGTGGTTGGAACCATCGATATCAAGGGAGATGGCGAGGGGTTGGTGACTGGAAATCATGGCACCATCTTTGTCGATTTAGAGGATAAATCGGAGGTGGTTGAGTTCAATCCAAAAACACTCGAAGTGCTTCATCGTTTTCCCATCCAGGGCGGAGAGGCGCCAACTGGCATGGCAATCGACCGCGAGCACGATCGCCTCTTCATCGGCTGCCACAACAAGGTGCTCGTGGTTATGAACGCAACCAACGGTCAGACGATTGCGACCCTGCCCATCGGCGCGGGTGTTGACGCGGCCGGTTTTGACAAGCAAGCGGGGCTCATCTTCGCCTCAAACGGTGACGGCACTCTCAATGTGATCCATGAAAAGACGTAAGCGTCCCGTTTTCCCC
>PMGP01000111.1 GCA_003156235.1 Acidobacteriaceae bacterium | reverse complement strand
CACAGTCCCATCATAAAGCAAGCAGCGACAGTTTACGCTTCTTCAGCCAAGCGGATGGCCTCCAAACGGTCAGGGCCTTTCTTGGCAATCGTCTTTTTCTTCGGACGTGCCTTCATGATGTTGATAGCTGCGGCATCGAGCCGTGTCTTCAAATGGGCTGCGTAGTATTTCTCAATCATCTCCACGCTTGTCCGACAGTTCTTGGCGATCTGATAGATGTCGGCGCCTTCGAGCAGGCGCAGGCAAATGTACGTGTGGCGCAGGCTATAGGCAGTTCGCGGCCTACCGTCGCGGTCGGTGCGGAGCTTTTCTTCCTCAAGAATTGCGTTGAATAAATCGCGTGGCCATTTCGGAAACAGAAGATCGGTAGGTCCTGGCTCGTGCCACTCCCCCTTGGCCATGGATGCCGTGCGACTGCCCGATCTCCCCGGCCCACCATCTGGTCTTGTGCGGGCTTTCAGCCGTTCAAATGGATGCACAGCTCCCGCCGTGCTCTTGCAATAGCCAACACCGCGTTTTCCACGTACTTCGATCTCAAGGATGGTTTGGCCGCTGCCCTCGTCTTCGACCGCCTTGACATCCCGAAACTGAAGGCGCATTGCCTCGTCGGGACGGAGGCCAGCATTCGCGGAGAACAGAACATAGTCGTGAAGTTGTTCTGCTTCGCAACGAAGCGAGGTTGCTTGGGATCATGCGCGCGTTTTAAGTCCGCTGCGTCTGCCNNGCCAGTTTCGCCATCCGGGCAATAGGATAGCTACATTATTCCATTTTCCAGGGTCAATGACTGTAACGTGTCTGCCATCTTCCATATTGCAGAGGCATGCTTCCTGCTCATCTCGCCCCAACTGTGCCTTTGCGGGTAAGACAGATTGAAGGCAAAACGAGCAGCGGCAGAGGCGCGGCGTAGGAGTAGTCCACGGTATTCTCCCTGACACCACATCCCTTCCAGATTCCTCTCATTGAATTCTAACTGCAGATTGCATTGAACCCGATAATTGAAACAAGAAAATATCACTTAACTTGCAATGAAGGTTGAATTTGCCGGGGAAATGTCTCGATTCAGGCTTCACTTCAGCACTGCCCAGGATGGCCGTGCAATGCGCAATCCGGGAGCGGAGCAATGACGTTGCCGTGTATTCATGCATGTGCGCGGCATGATCGAATGAGCGATGCTGGCTGTGCTAGCATGGATATTGCCGTTATTTTCGTTCTGACCAAATAGGCCATTTGAGTCGGAGACACGATCAACATGCCTGTGATCAGAGACGCATATTGATTGATCGAAACGGCAACTATCGCGCTTGAGCCGACATGCTGGCTCGCTATAAGACGACAGGCACATGACACAAAATTCTTCCGAGAGGGATTTCCATGGCTACTTTAACAGCAGATTTCGATGTTGTAACGGCGGATCGTTACTATTCTGTTCCCAGCGACGCCAAGCCCGATGCCATCAGCAGCGAGCCCGCCAAAAAGCTGAAGTACCTGGCGGGCGGCATTTGGCGTGAATCCAAGACCAGCAAGTACATGCCATGCTACAACCCCTCGACGGGCGCCGTTATTGCCCATGCGCCGCAGTGTACGGCCGAAGAGGTGGAAGAGGCGATTCAGGCCGCCGCAAAGGCCTTTCCAGCATGGCGGGACACGCCCGTGGCCAAGCGCACCCAGGTGCTCTTCAAAATGAAGCAGTTGCTCGACGAGCACCTGGATGAGCTCACCTATCTTTGCGCCCAGGAAAACGGCAAGAAGTGGGACGAAGCGGCAGGAGATGTTCTCAAAGCGATTGAGGTTGTGGAGTTTGCCTGCGGCGCTCCGCAGATGATGAAGGGCGAGTCGCTGAGGAACGTCTCCACCGGCTACGATACCGTCCAGTTCCGCGAATCCCTGGGCGTCTTTGCCGGCATTGCGCCGTGGAACTTTCCGGCCATGATTCCGCACGGATGGATGGCTCCCATCTGCATCGCCACGGGAAACTGCATGGTGCTGAAGGTGGCCAGTTTTGTGCCTCAGTCGGCCATGCGCATTGCCGAGCTCTGGAAACAGGCCGGCTTGCCCGACGGAGTTCTGAACCTGGTGACCACCAGCCGCAACGAAGCCGAGATTTTGCTGCGGCATCCCGCCATCAAGGGAGTGAGCTTCGTCGGTTCCACCAGCGTTGGCCAGCACATCTACGCCACGGCTGCGGCCAACGGCAAGCGCGTGCAGGCGCTCACCGAAGCCAAAAACCACGCCCTGGTGCTGAAGGACGCCGTCATCGAGCGCGCCGCGCAGGGAATCATCAACTCCTTCAGCGGATGCGCCGGCGAGCGCTGCATGGCTCTTCCCGTGGTGGTCGTGGAGAACTCCGTGGCCGACCAACTGGTGGAAGCTATCACGCGCATGGCGAAGGAAGTCAATCTCGGCGCGGCGTACGACAAGAGCACTGGCCTGGGTCCGGTGGTCAATCAAGGGCACAAGGATTTTGTTCTTGGCTGGATCGAGACCGCGATCAAAGAGGGCGCCAAACTGATTCTGGACGGGCGCAATCCGAAGCTTCCATCGGGATGCGAGAAGGGTACCTTCGTCGGCCCCACCATCTTTGACCATGTAACCGAGGAGATGACCTGCGGCCGCGAGGAGATCTTTGGCCCGGTGCTGTGCATCAAGCGCGTCAACGGCTTTGAGGAAGGCCTCCAGTTGATGAACAACAACCGATTCGCCAACGGCTCGGTGATTTACACCGAGAGCGGCTATTACGCGCGCGAGTTTGCGCGGCGCACGGACGGCGGCATGGTGGGCATCAATGTCGGCATTCCGGTTCCGCTCGGCATCTTTGGATTCACCGGGCACAAGCTATCGTTCTTCGGCGACCTTCACTGCATGGGGCGCGACGGCTTCATCTTCTACACGGAAACCAAGAATGTGACCTCCACGTGGTTTACCGGAACGGCGATTCCCGCCAAGGTCAGCACATGGGATGGAACCATGACGCGCGGGTAGAGCGGAACCAAGAAAGATGTATCCCTCAGGGGCTAAAGCCCATATTCTGGTCTACTCCCATCGGCACGGCTGAAGCCGTGCCCTTTCAAAGCGGGACATAGCAACTCTAGCCCCGCTCTAGCCCGTATCAGGGAATTGAATTCCTTGGAGCCTCTTGCAAAATAATCAAGAAACCGGCATTACATATTCAGTCGCCCATTCGGGGCTTTGGTTTGTTCCG
>PMGP01000374.1 GCA_003156235.1 Acidobacteriaceae bacterium | reverse complement strand
CGGCGGAGATGGCGTTGACGCGAATGTTCCGGGAGCCGAGGTTCCAGGCGAGATAGCGGACGGTGGATTCGAGGGCGGCCTTGGCCACAGCCATGACGTTGTAGTGGGGGACGACCTTTTCGGCGGCATAGAAGCTGAGCGTCAGGATGCTGCCGCCCTCGGTCATGAGCGGCGCGGCGGCGCGCGTGACGGCAATGAGCGAATAGACGCTGACGTCGTGGGCGATGCGGAAGCCCTCGCGGGTGGTGTCGATGAACTCGCCGCGCAACTCCGAGGCAGGGGCGAAGGCCACGGCGTGGACAAGAATGTCGAGCTTGCCGTACTTCTCTTTGAGGGCGGCGAAGAGGGTTTCAATCTCCTGGTCGTTGGAGACATCGCACTGGAAGCCGCTGGCGCCGGACAGCTCGTCGATGAGGCTCTGGGCCTCAAGCTTCATGCGGTCATTTTGGTAGCAGATGGCCAGGGTTGCTCCGGCCTCATGCAGCTTCTGGGCGATGCCCCAGGCGATGGAACGCTTGTTGGCCAGCCCGAAGACTACAGCCGTCTTACCTGCCAGATCGATCATGCTTGCTAACTTCCTCCAGGGTCCGGGCTTTGGGGATACCGGACCTACCTTCTAGAAACTGTTTCATAACCGAATGCTGACCGTCTTTGAGCTTTCCCTCAGGGGCTAAAGCCCGCGATTTTTCTGTCCTATCAGCGGCACGGCTAAAGCCGTGCCCTTTCAAAACATCGACTTAATCACCTTTGCGGCACGGCTAAAGCCGTGCCCTTTCAAAACCTGGTTATGAAACAGCCTCTAGTAAGAATATCAGCCGCCCAGGTCCACGAGTTCGACCTTGCCGGTGGGGCGGCGAAGAAAGCGGGAACCGAGGCGCTCGAACTTCTCGACGGAATCGGTAGCGAAGCAGCGGACCTGATCCTGCGTAGATGGGTCCTGCGCAGATGGGTCCTGCGCTGACAGGTCCTGCACGGACGGGTCCTGCGCGGACGGCGAACGTTTCCCCGATTCTTGCTGGCCGAAGAGTTTAACGGCAGCTTCGGCGGTGGCATCGGCAGAATCAATGACCTTCATCCCGGCGGGGACAGCGCGTTCCAGCAGCGGGCGCAATAGCGGGTAGTGTGTGCAACCCAGTACCAGCGCATCGGGATTCATGCCCTGGGCGGCGGCTTCGGCGGTGAGTTCGGCCAGATAGATGCGGATGACCTCGGCAGTAACAGCCACCTGCGGTGAGGTGAACGCGGCTTGCGCCGCAGAGATTTCAGTGACATCACCGGCCAAGGGCCCGGTCCATCCCTCCTCGACCAGCGGNNCTTTGCACGGTGGCGTCGGTGGCGATGACCAGCACATCGCCGGTGCGGGAGGCGGCGCGGGCAGCCTCGGCGCCCGGTTCAATCACGCCCAGCACGGGAACCTGAACCGCGTCCTGAATGGCGTCCAGAGCCAGGGCGCTGGCCGTGTTGCAGGCAATGACCAGGAACTCCGCGCCCTGCTGGTTGACCAGAAATTGCGCGCACTGGGCGGCATAACGAGCAATTGTCCGGCGGGATTTTGAGCCGTAGGGCAGCCGCGCCGTGTCGCCGAAGAAAACGAAGCGCGCGTGGGGCATCTGGGCCATCAGTGCGCGCAGCACGGTGAGGCCGCCAAATCCGGAATCGAAAACGCCTATGGTGGGGGAAGTTGTGCCTGAATTGTTTGCTGTCTTGTTCATGGGTGCGCTTCATTTGATGGTACTGCATCGCCGGTCAGGTAAGTGCGGGTCAGGTCGGCGTGGCCGGCGAGCGTAGCGCGTTGCTGGCCGTCCACCAGGAAGCGCACCTGGGTGACGCGAGGCAGATTGGCGCGCAATGTGCCGCAGATGGAGAGCACGGTGAGCATTTCCGTCTCGATGCCGGATGGGTGGTTGGCGGCAAAGCTGCCGGAGAGGTTGACGACCGCCAGTAGCGGGCCGGCTTGCGGCGCGCCCTGCAATGGGGCAGCGGGAGGATTGGCGCGGAATTGGCGGGGCAGGATCACGACAGTTCTGGATTTTGTTGATATTGGAATGCCGGCGGCGGGAACGGCGCCTGTAATTTCAGGAGCGGGCAGCAGAAAAACCTGGAGCACGGAGCTTGCGCCGCCGGGGACGGGGTGGGCGGCATCGGGTGTGGCATAAAGGTCCAGCAGCTTGCCCAACACGGCGCGTGCGCGAGCGCCGGGGTCGGCGGGCAGGGGCAGGGAATGAAGCTGGGTGAGGATGGAACCGTCGCTGTCATTGGCCATCAGCAGGGTTGCCTGTTCGGCGGGCGCCACGGCGGGAGCGCTGGTGGGCGCGGAGTCCAGGCCGGCGAGCAGCCGCTGGTGAGCATGCTGGCGCAGAAGCCACAGCACCGCGCCCATGGCCAGCGAGGCCACAAGCAAAAGGACGAAGAGAATTCTCTGATGGCGAGGAATCACGGACGCGCCTCCGTTCGCCCGGTATCAGTTCGCCATTCCAGCAGCGCCGCGGCCAGCGCCGCAGCCACACGCGCCTGATAGTCCTTGTCGTCCAAGCCGGCGGCTGTTTCATGGTTTTGTTCGGGTGTAATCTCGACGGTCACCGCAGGGCAGGTCATGCTATCCATGGCAGGCAGAGACGTGCGGCTCAGGGTTACGCTCATGCCGGCGTGCAGCAGCGCGGAGTTGATCACTCCGGCCAGTTTGAGCGAGCGCATCACCGCAGCGGCCTGCGCTGTCTTCCAGGCAGGGAAGCGCGCGGGAGCGGCGGGTGCGAGCGAAGAGACAAAGAGGTAAATGCCGGAGCCGCTCTCAGAGGTGTGCAGGCTGAGGCAGGCCTGGGCCTGGGCGCGGTTGGCGATCTCCGCTCTCTTGACCGGATCGACCGCCGCATCGGAGTCGCGCGTGGTGACTACGGGGATGCCGCGCGCGGCGAGCAGAGAGCGCAGGCGTACGCTGAGGGCGAGTGTGAAGGATTTTTCAAGCTGGCCATGCGCGAGGCGTCCGCCGGTGTCGTCGCCTCCGTGGGCCGCGTCGAGCACCACAACAAAACGAGTTTGAGGAGCGGGCGGCGCGGGCTGCGCGAGGGTCGATTGCGCGGCCAGCGGGGCCAGAACAAGAGCCAACCATGAGTACTTAATCCAGCGCATAAATCGTCAAACCGCTGAGCAGCTTGGGAAAGAAGTCGGTGGATTTTTGCGGCATCACGTCGCAGGCAAAGGCCACCTCCCGGAGTTGCTCCATGGAAACAGGGTTGGTGAGGAAGGCGACGTCAGCCTCGCCGCCGCGAACCTGCTCGACGGCCTCGGCGGCGTAGCGCAGATAGCGAATGTTAGTCTGCTCGCGAACCTTTTCGGCGTCCAGGCCGAGAAGCCGGTCGAGGACGATGGAGTGCAAGCAGCTCAGATCGAGTTGGCGCTGGCGCTCAGGCAGGCTGGCGAGCGCGGCGGCTACCGGCTCCGGCTTGGCGCGCAACAGCAACGCTCCGGCGCGAGTGACAGCGACAAAGGCTGTGCCTTGCTGGCTGCTCAGAGTATTGATGAAGCCCGAAGAGGCTGCTCCATGCAATGGCTCGATGGTGAAAAACTCCTCGGCGGCGCGCGCAAAAGCGGCAGGGTCGAAGTTCTTGAGGCTATGCACTACGCGATGGGTGGGCAGAATCACCAGGCCATCGGAGTCCATGTTGACGAAGGTCATCATGACCGCGGCCTCGGGGTAGGCGGGCTGCGGCAACCCAGAGACGCTGGTCTCCGTTTTGGCCAGCGCAGGGGCCGCGTGCTCTTTGGAGTAATTCAGCGCGGTCTCGTAGCGGTGGTGGCCGTCAGCGATAATCAGCTTTTTGTCGGCCATGGCCGCGGTTACTGCGCGAATGGCCGCCGGATCGCTGACCTTCCACAGCCGGTGCAGCACGCCGTACTCGTCGGTGATCTCCGCCTCGGCCGGCCCGGCGCCATCGTACAAAATCTTGTCCACGCTGCCAGCCGGATCGGAGTAGAGCATGAAGATTTGCCCGAAGTGCGCGTGTGTGGCCTTGAGCAGGTTGAGCCGGTCGCTCTTTGGCTTGCTGAGCGTCTGCTCATGGCGGAAGACGACCTGCTCGGAGTAGTCGTGCAGCTTGCCTAAAGCGATAAAACCGCGCCGGACTTTAACAATCTCAGTTCCGGGAACCTTGAATTGCTGCGCATAGGCGAAGATGCACGGGTTTTTTTCCTGCGCCAGCACACCCTGCTCACGCCAGGCTCTCAAGTCGCGCGCGGCGCGGGTATAAACGCTCTGGCCGCGCTCAGCGTCGCCAGGCTCCGGCAGGCCCAGAATGATGCGGACTAAATTAAACGGGCTGCGCAGGTAATAGGCCTGCTGCGTGGCCGGAGAGATTTTGTCGTAGGGCTGCGTGACCACATCCTCCAGGCGGACAGCGGAGGGCGAGTAGCGCCAGGCGCGAAAGGGATAAATGTTAGCCATGCGGAAGGTTTTCTCCTCGATGCAGCGGTGGAATTTACGCTCGAAAGCCCCATTCCGTGCGCTCCGGAGCCGTTTTGCGCTTGAGTCGATTGTATCGCAGGAGTCTTTGCGGCCCTGCGCAGGCAGGCGCTGCGACTGACTCGCGGCGGCTAGACAGGCTGCGTAAAAACTCTGAATTTCAGGCGAGATTGACTAAAAACATCCCGCAGGGGCTAAAGCCCGCGATCATTTTGCGGCCTTTGCGGCACGACTGAAGTCGTGCCCTTTCAAAACAATGTATTTTTCCGCAGCCAGTGGAGGCGTAAAGTGAAGGGGAAGGTCAATTCTCCAGTGGGGATGGCCTCGTCTTATCGTCCATGCTCATGCCGGTTCCTATGCGTAGTCGTAATCTCGTGCTTCTTTTTGCCCTGGCGGCTCTTTCAATGGCGGCGCAACAATCGTCCGCGCCGCTGGTCCCTGCCCAGACTCCGGCCCAGGATCGAATTCCGGCTCCATCGCTCACTGTGGATCGCGATCCGGTGCGCTCACCGGATGGTGAGCCGCCCGCGCTCCCGGCTCTGCGCAAGGAGGGCGAAGGCTACGTTCTGCACACCGACGTGGAAGAGGTGTCGCTCAACTGCTCGGTGCTGGACGGCAACCGCTTGGCGCCGGACCTGAAGAAGGAAAACTTTCAGGTCTTCGAGGATGGCGTCAAACAGAAGCTGATCAGCTTCCAGCACACCGACCTTCCGGTTTCCATAGGGCTGGTGGTGGACAATTCCGGCTCCATGGGCAGCAAGCGCCCCTCGGTGAACAAGAGCGCCATGGACCTGATCGCGGCCTCCAACCCCCAAGATGAGGCCTTCGTGGTGAACTTTTCCGACGAGGCTTTCATCGACCAGGAGTTCACCTCCGACGTGAACAAGCTGCGCGCGGGGCTGAGCCACATCGAAGCCAAGGGCGGCACCGCGCTTTACGATGCCGTGGCAGCCTCGGCCGACAAACTGGCGCGCGACGCCAAGCGCCCCAAGCAGGTTCTCATCCTCATCACCGACGGCGAGGACAACGCCTCGACTTTGAACCGGGAGCAGACCATCCGCAAAGTTCAGCAGCTCTCCGGCCCGGTCATCTACTCCATTGGATTGCTGTTTGGCGACGAGATGAGCCGCGACGAAGTGAAGCATGCGCGAAAGGCCTTGGAGATGCTCTCCACCGAGACTGGCGGCATGGCCTTCTTCCCAAAAAATATCGAGCAGATCGACCAGATCGCCGCCGAGGTGGCGCG
>PMGP01000322.1 GCA_003156235.1 Acidobacteriaceae bacterium | reverse complement strand
CCGCAAGCTGTAAAGTCGTGCCATTTCAAAACATCGACTTATTAAGAGCAACCGTAACCCTGCCAACAGATTAGATTAGAGAGAGGAGTTTTGGGATGCACTCATTTGTATTGATGCTGGCGGTAAGAACCGGATTGTTTGCGGAGGGGCGGTTCCTGGGGCGCGTGGTGGACGAATGGGCTGTCGATGCGCAGGAGTTCATCCGCGTCAAGCTGCCGCACCTGTTGGTGGTGGCGGTAATTGCCTTTGTTCTCATGCGGCTGCTTCATCTGATCACCTATTCCATGACGCGCGCGGCGGAGCGGCACTCGTCCACGCCCGCGCACATCGCCCAGGTCAAGACGGTGGCCGGGATCGTCCGCACCACCGGGCTTGCCATCATCTGGTTGATCGCCGGATTGCAGATTCTTGATGCCTTGGGCGTGAATCTGGCGCCATTGCTGGCTTCGGCCGGAATTGCCGGAATTGCTCTCGGCCTGGCAGCCCAGAACATCGTCAAGGACGTACTCAACGGCATTCTTATTCTCGTCGAAGACCAGTTCAACGTGGGGGATACGGTGCGGTTGGCCGGGGTGGCAGGAACCGTGGAGGCGATGACGCTGCGCGAGACTACGGTGCGCGACGCCGACGGAAGCCTGTACATCATTCCCAACTCGCAGATCACCACGGTGGCCAACCTGAGCGTGGGCTACTCGGTGGCCACCGTGAACGTGAGCGTGGATTTCAGCGCCAATCCCGACAAGGTNNGGCTCAGAGCTGATCTTCCCGGTGGTTTTCAAGACGCTGGCCACGAAACAGTACGCGCCGGTGCGGGAATTTCGGCGGCGTGTGCGGCTGGCGCTGGAGGAGCAGCATCTGCTGCCTGGCGACCCTAATCGGGTGTTCAACACGTTTATGGATAGGACGGCGAACTCCCGACCCGCTACGGAAGCCTCGCCGGGAACTGACCCGACCACGCTCAAGCCACAAGGAGTCAATCCCTTCAGCAGTGAGTGAGGAGCGCTAATAAAATCCCGGCACCCTTATAAGTGAGGTTCACAGTCTCCCAGGTCTGAAAATCCAGACCTGGGGCACCCTTCATTTGTGATTAGCCTGCATTTCTCACGGCCAGGTCGACTCACTGTAGCGCCGACCTCCTGGTCGGCTGTACTGGCGGCGTCCTCGCCGCCAGAGCAAAGTCACGTTCCTCTCTATGGTTTGCACACACCGTGATGGAGCAAACGGTCTCCGGCGTGGGTCGGGAGACCCACGCTACAGCCGGCCAGGAGGCCGGCGCTACAAATTCGTTGATGCGCTTTGTGAGAAATGCGGGTTAGACCATGGCCACCCGCCGTGCAACTACTCTGATTCCGCTGTAGCCGACTTGCCGGAATTACTGCGGCGTAGTCGTGGTCGTGGTTGTGGATTGAGTCTGGTCCGGGGACGGATTCGTGGTTGTCTTCGTCGTTTTCTTCTCCTTCGTCACCCTCTTGTGATGCGTGACCTTCGTATTGTGCTTGGTCGTCTGCGTAGTTGTGGTTTGCGGAGTGGACGGAGTCTGTGTCGTAGTGGTGGTGGATTGCGTGGTGTCCTGCGCCCATACCGGCAATGACAACGCAAGCACGGTGAGCGACCCGCAGGCTACAGCAGATATCTTCCTGAGTTTCATTCGAATCTCCTTATTTTGTTTGGGAAACGATGCCTTGGTGCGCACGTATCCGGTCGTGGCGAACTGCTTCCTTTGAATCATTGATAGGATCGCTTAACTTTGAGCGCAGTTCTGTGCATAATGGCTCATCTCGCAAGCGGGCGTGCAGGCGGTCACGCAAAAAACGAATCCAATCATGGACGAAATCATTCTGCGCGAAGTGCTCATACGGCATTGTGCGGAGATATCCGCATAACCTCTCACAAACAGCTCTATTGATCCGGCCCTCAAATAGTGTTATTGCCCTCCCACCCATTTCGCGATAAAGCCTGTGAAATGGATGGGGCACGGTGCTTTTATTTACGGGCCAAATCACTAAAGCCTGTCGCAAGAGGGAATTCCGTGGGCGCCTGGCGCTCACGGCTCATTCTCAGAGGCTTGGAAGCTTACATTCTCAACTGGGACTAAAGGATTGAGCAGGCTCTTCCTGCTGTGAGCCGGAGTGGCCGGGCGTGCGGAAGACGACGCGATTGCGGCCCTCGGCTTTGGCGGCATACAAGGCGCGGTCGGCGATGGTGAGCAGGGATTCAACGCTCGCGGGTTCACTGGAGGGGTCGAAGACGGTGGCTCCCATGCTGCAGTTGAGTGAGAACGGGGCTCCGCGCGTACTGACCTGCAGGTTGGAGATTGCGGCTTGAAGTCTTACCAATCTGTTTTCGACGATTTCGCGTGGAATCTGCGTGAGGACGAGCAGGAACTCTTCTCCGCCGTAACGGCCGGCATGGTCATAGGGGCGAATGGCGGCATCGACCGCGGCGGCGAACCAGCGCAGCGCATCATCGCCGGCCATATGCCCGTGGCTATCATTGATGCGCTTGAAATGGTCCAGATCGATCAGCGCCACAACCACGGTCCGGTTCTCCCGTCGAGCGCGGTCCATCTCCGCGGCCAAGGTTCGCAGAATGGCAGTGCGATTCAACATTCCGGTGAGCCCGTCGTGGGTGGCTTGGACGCGCAACTGCTCGCGGCTGGCCTCCAGTTCCCTGGTGCGCTCGGAAACCAGCGACTCCAGATGCCGGCTGCGGGCGCGCATTTGCCGGGCGTAAAGATGACTGGCGACGCCCAGCAACAGCAGGAAGGCGAGGATGCAAACCCCGTAAAACCAGATGGTATTCCACCAGGGCGGCAAAACCTTGATGTCAACATTCAACGGGGTAGAACAGGCATTGAGGCCGGGATTGCAGGCCATGGCCATAAACATATACCTGCCCGGAGGAAGACGGGCAAAGGTTGCATTGCCGTCACGGGTATCCATCCACTCGGACTGAAATCCCACCATGCGAATCTTCAAGGCCAACTCGCTGCGGTTGCGCATGGTGGGCGAAGAGATGCGGAATATCAACGGCGGGCCGGCCCAGGGCAGGATGATCTGTCGCGCTCCAAGATAGCTGGTTTCGCCGCGGCGAAGTTCGGTCAGCGAGACGGTCAGCGCGATGGGATCGAAGACCCGCTCGGGATGCAGCAGGTGGGCCAGTCCACCGGCTGTCCCCACCCATAGGGAGCCGTCGGCGTCGTTCACTACCGCCCCTTGGCTGATGTCGTTCCAAATCAAGCCGTTTTCCTGAGTGATATGACGCCAGCTCTGGCCGTTCCAGGCCAACAGGCCGATATCGGTACCCAGCCAAACCCAGCCGCGGCGATCCGCGAGGATGGCCAGGGGCGCGAGCTTTTGGAATTCCGGGGGCATCGCCAGTTGCCAAGCATTCAACCGCTCACCGCTGGGCGTCATCCGCCATGTACCGCTTTGCTGCCCGGTCGCCCAGACAGCGCCGTCGGAAGCGCAGGAGAGAGCGGACAGCGAGCCTCTCAACTGGGGCATTCCGTCGATGGGCGGCAGGGTCCAAGCACCATTTTTCAGGCGCAGCAGCCGGTCGCCGGTCAGGAACCAGTCCGTGCCGTCCGCCCCCGCGCATCCAGCAACAATTTCAGTCGAATCACCCAACAGCGCATCCACGGCGGGGATGCGATGCGGGGCGGCGTTGCCTTCCCGCTCATACAACCCCTCGCCGGTAGAAAAAAACACGAGTTGGGGCGAAATCTGGAGGCCGTTCATCAGGTGGGAGGTTAGTCCAACTGTCTTTTCCGTCGCGCCGGTCCGGGAGTTGATGCGTAGCAGATTCCCGGCATAGGTTCCAACCCACAACGAAGCGTCGCTGTTGATTCCGATGGACTCGACCTGGCCATAGATCCAGGGATTCACCGAAGACAACACCCCGGTCGAACCGTTGCGTCGGTCGATCCACACAGGTCCGTGCTCGGTTCCCACCAGGATCCGGACCGGGCCAGGGTCGATGGACCAGATAATGGCGGAAGGAAGATTCTGCGCATCGCCCCAGCCTTCCCAATCTTCATAGCCGGCCCAGATGTAGAGGCCTTTTCCCCGGCTGGCCAGCCAAAGGTTGCCGGCCGCATCGAAGACCATGCCCGAAATATTGGCGCTCCGCTCAAGGCCGCTGGTCTGGCCAATATGCTGCCAGCCGCTACCATTCCAGCGTACAACTCCATCGTCGGAGGGGACGATGATCCGGCCTTCACGGTCCTCGATGAGGGGAAAGTGTCCGTAAACACTCTCCGAGTCTGAACCTGGAATGCTGCGATCAATGAGGTGCGCGGCGCCGCTGGGCAGCGCCATGACGTGCTGCACACCTGCAAGCCACAGTGTGCCGGCGCGATCCAGATAGACGCTTCGCCAGAGATCCTCGATCAGTCCCTGCCCTGCGCCCCACTGCGCAACGCCGGCGTCGCCGCATCCGGGACTCTGGCCCAGTCCGCCGTCCATGAACGAATACAGCTTATTCCCGGCTCCAACCCAGATGCGCCGACCGGCTAGCTGGTTGACCACGTTGACACTGTAGGCCATCCCCAACTGAGGAACCGAGGCCAGTTTGGCGTCAGAGAAGACGGGGACATAGGAGAGCGTTTTTCCGGCGGCATCATGCTCCAGCCGGTAGAGTCGCCGGTTGTCCATGATCAGCAGGTGGCGCGCGTCTTCCACGGCCATGGCCCAAGGAGCCCTGATGCGCGCTGAATCCCGCCCGGAAGGAAGAAACTTCTGCCCATCCCAATGGTAGAAATTGTGAAGAGTGCCGATCCAAACCGTGCCGTCGGGGTCGGCAACAACATCTCGAATTTCAATTTCTGCGATTCCCTGCTCTGGCCCGAAGCGTTCGAAGTCGGAGCCCCGAAACCGGTACACGCCGTTTTCCGTGGCCACCCACAGAAACCCGTCGCGGTCCTTCGCTATCGCATTGACCGCAAGGTTCTTCAGCCCTTCAGCCTGACGGAAGGCGCGAAAGACGTACTGCTGCGCCGGCAAGATGGCTGAAAGAGCCACCCAGCAGACCAGAACCCGGATTGAACCAATCCGCCTCATGCGTTCCTTCGCACAACTCCAGCGCCAGCGGCAATTGCCCTGTATAGTTTCATCGGCAAACTGGATAAAAAGGAGAACATAAAGCCCTAAGGAACCTCTGAATTAGTTTTTGTAGCGAATCCGGCACTCCCTCAGGGGCTAAAGCCCTGCTTTGTTATGAATCATTTACGGCACGACTGAAGTCGTGCCCTTTCAAAACAATGTGTTTTTCCGCAGCCTCTAAAGTCGTGCCCTTTCAAAACATCGACTTAATCAGAGCTTCCCTAAACTGTGGCATTTGTCCCATATTGGCCACGCAAGACGCTTGCAGGCACCGGCAGGGCTGAATCTTCGTTCTTCAAATCGGGTTTTGCAGGGCTTCGGCGAGTGCCTCGGCATCGGTAATCGGCGGCAGGCAGGTGTGACCTCGGCAGACGATGGCCCAGGCTTGTGCGCTGTCAGGCTTTGGCGCTTGAAGCAGGGTTTCCGCCAGAGCCTCGGGAATGCCTGCCGGAACCATCCGCTCGGGAGCGATGCGGATTACCGTCTTGTTGACGGCAAAGCCAGCCAGGGCCTGTGCTTCAAGCCGTTCGGCAGAGGGGCCGTCGCCGACGACCACTACTTGCACCGGATCGAGGAGCAGACGTTCGAGGGCNNCCGGCAAAGGAGGCCAGCGTCTCGGCGGCGATGTGGCGATACTCCGCGCGGCCGCTCAGGGATTCAAGGCGCAGCAGGGCGGAGGCGGCAGTGGGGTTGCCGGCGGGGGTGGGCGAGTCTTGGAGGGGCTTACGCCGGGCGGAGAGAGCGCCCAGCGGCGCGACATTTAGATTGGCGGTGTCGAAGAACGCTCCGGAGGCACTGTCGTGGAAGCGGGCAATCATCGCATCGGCCAGCTTGACGGCGGCGTAATAGTAGCTCATCTCGCCGCTGGCCAACCAGGCGTCGATGCAGGCGTGGATGGTGAAGGCGTAGTCGTCGAGCGTGCCTGGAACCTTGTCCATCTGCTGGGCTGCGCCGTCTGGCTGGTCGCCGTAAGCGATGACGTGGCTGAGATTCTGATTGCCGTCCCAGGCTTCGCGGAGTAGGCGGTCGAGCGTGAGCAAGGCAAATTCGCGTTGCGAGGCGAGCTTCAGGATGCGGGAGGCTTCGAGACAGGCGGTGACCGCCATGGCGTTCCAACTGGTGTAAAGCGTGCGGTCGATGAAGGGCGTGGGGCGCTGGGAGCGGGCGTTGAGCAGCGTGCTGCGGGCATGGGCGAGGAGCGGGAGCAGTTGGTCTAGACTCTGACCATTTTCAGCGACAAAATCTTCGATGGTTTGATTCAGGTGGAGGACGTTGCGGGCTGGGTCGTGGTGCATGTCGCCCAGTTCGCCGATGTCCCAGTAGCGCAGAGTGAGGCTGATCTCGTCTGGAGAAAATTCCGCCGCGAGTAGCGCCGCGCGCGCTTCGGCCAGCGTCCAGGTGAAATAGTCGCCGTCGTCGTCGAGGTTGATGTCGGCATCCTGCGAGGCGTAGAAGCCGCCCCGGTCGCGGTCGCTCATAGTGGTATACAGCCAGGAGGCGATTTCCTCGGCGATGCGGCGAAAATCCTCGCGGGCAAATTCTTCGTCTGCGAGGCTCTGGTAGCCGTGCAGGTAGTTGCGCAGCAGCTCGGTGNNACGCTGTAGCGATGAAAGCCTCCGGCCAGTTGGTCGTAGACGCCGCCGCGGGCCATGTGTTCGAGGGTGGTGCAGAAAGCGTGCACCTCCGGGGCTAAAGCCCGCTTTGATTCTGCTGGCGTTATGCGGGGGTTGAAACCCCCGCCTCCCTCCGTTTCAACGCTTTTCTCCGGATCGAGTTTTTCCGCATCCAGTTTAGAAAACTGATTAGGATTGCGATTTGTCCCCACGTGCAGCAGCAGGTCCAAAGCGCCGGGGTGAGGAAATTTGGGCTGAGAGCCGAAGCCGCCGTTGCGCGGGTCGAACTGGCGAAGGATCGAGCCGGCGATCTTGTCGACCAACTCCAGCGAGAGCTGCCCGCTGCCCCCGGAAAAAGATTCATTGTGCTCGATGGCGGCCATGGTGCTGGCTGCGGTTTCCAGAGCCTCATCGCGGCGCTCGCGCCAGACCTGTGCCAGGGTAGTGAGCACGCGGCCAAAACCCGGCCGGCCGTAGCGGTCATCGGGCGGAATATAGGTGCCACCAAAGTAAGGCCGGCCGTCGGGAGTGAGAAAGGCTGTGAGCGGCCAGCCGCCCTGGCCGGTGATGGCCGCAACCGCAGCCTGGTAGCGCGCGTCCACGTCGGGGCGCTCGTCGCGATCAACCTTCACGGCTACAAAAAGCTCGTTGATGAGGGCGGCGATCTGCGGGTTCTCGTAGGACTCGCGGTCCATGACGTGGCACCAATGGCACCAGACTGCGCCAATGTCGAGCAGGATGGGCTTGTCCTCGGATTTGGCCAGGGCAAAGGCCGCATCGCCCCAGGGATGCCAGCGGACGGGCTGATGGCGCGCCGAGCGCAGGTAGGAGGAGGCGGAGTGTTCGAGCTGGTTGGCGTGGCCGGAGTGGGATTCAGGGGGCGTGGGGAAGACGTCCTTGTCCATGGGCTGAGGATACACGGGAAGCGCCCAGGACGCGAAACTTCCAGGACCTGGGTAGTGGATCAGTTTGAATCAACTTTCCCTCAGGGGCTAAAGCCCACGCTGATTTTGATGGGTAAATGTACGGGCTGAAGCCCGTACCCTTCAAGCTAAACCCGTACCCTTCAAACTGGTCCACTTCCAAAAGCTGGCAGCAACAGAAGGGGATGAGCCAAAGCCTATCCCCTTCATTCAACTATAGTTGCTGGCGGTATCAGAAGTGGTATGCGACGCCGATCACCGGGGTGTAAATGTTGTACCACTTGTTGGTGGCGAACGTCGTCATGCCGAAGGTGGGCACCTTGGTGACGATGCCGCGGAACTCGGCTCGGATGTCGAAGCTGGGGCTGATCTCGCGCGCGATGCCTGCGCCGTAAAAGGCGGCCATCTGGGTCTGCTGCTTGACGTCTATGTTCCTGGTGCCGGAGTTGCGGATGGGCAGGAAGACGACAGCGCCCGGTCCGGCCTCGATAAAGGGATTGTACTTGCGGAAGTTGAAGCTGCGGACGTATTCTGCCGACATCTCCTGTGTACGGGTCAGAATGGGATAATCGAAGGTTCCTACTTGCTTGAAGCGGATGGTGTTCTGGTAGGTCATGCCGTAGTTGGCCTCGACGGCGCTGGAGGGCGTCAGCATGAAACGGTAGCTGACCAGCGCGCCAAAGGCGCGGTTGGAATCAACCTGAACGGTGGTTGACGAGGCGATGAACGGCTCGACATAGCCCGTTCCGCTAAGGCTGATGTCCTGGCGGCTTTCCTGAGCGCGGCCTGCTGCCACGCACACGGCCAGCAGAAATGCAATAAAGGCGATCTTCTTCATGCGGTCCTAATCCTCACGACTGCTCAACCGTTCGGCTGGCAACGAGCTTTTCAATTCCGGCGCCTCGGATTTCGCCGGGCCCCACTCTCAGCATTGTAACTGGCCGGGGCGGTTCCTGGCGCAAGCCTTGGGCCGGAATCATCTGAGGCTATAGACGCGGGGGGAGACAAAGGGGCGTTGTGGGTCGGGTAAAATAGCCGGAAACGCAGGTCCTTCGACTGCGTTTGTCGCAAAAAACGCGCCAAACT
>PMGP01000383.1:1200-3164 GCA_003156235.1 Acidobacteriaceae bacterium | reverse complement strand
TGGCGCTGGCGTGGGTGCTGCGGCGGCCGGAAGTCACCTCGGCGATCATTGGCGCATCGCGGCCGGAACAGATCGCGGACAATGTAAAGGCGATTGGTGTTACGCTTCCCCGCGAGGCGCTGGAAAGAATCGATCGGGAGTTGGAGAACGTTACCGTCTGGCAGTAGCGACACGGAGCGTTTGCGAGGACGCGGACCAGTGGGCAGCGGAAACCACTTTCAGAAAGATAAATGAAAAGCCCTGATTGCGCGTCTCAAACGCAATCAGGGCCACGGCCAGTATGAGGCCGAANNGAAACCTTTTTGAGGCAAGCTACACTTGTTTCGGCTTCCCCCAGGGGGCCCGAACAACGCAGTCTGGGGAACAAGTGCGGTAGCAAACCTGTTGTTTGGCAGAAGAATTTTCCACCGATTAAATGCCTGGAGGCGGACCGCCAGGGCCACCATCGGGAGGAGGTCCACCGGGAGGAGGTCCACCGAGACCACCTTCATCCTCGCGCTGTTTCTTCTGCTGATCCTTTTGGTACTTTACCCGCTGGGTATCAGTCATAAGCGCCGAAATTCTCGCGACCTCGTCGTCGCGAATCTGCCGCAATTTGCTGAAGCGATCTTCAAATGCCAGCGACTGGTCCTGAGAAACAGCGGCCATCTTTTGCTTCACATCGACGAGGATGGGACGAATCTGTTCTTTTTGCTCGTTCGAGAGGCTGTAATGCTTGGTTAGATTGGAGAGTTGCTTGTCAACATTGATGTTCTGCTCGCCTTGAACGCCAAAGGGAGGAGGTCCGCCCGGCTCCTGCGCGAATGCTACATGCGCCGCGGCAAATAACGGAATGATCGCCAACGCGCACCAGGCGACGCGAAAGCGCGTAACCCATTTTTTCATCATTTTTCCTCTTTCTTACGAAGCCATACAGCTTTGGGTGAACAAGCAGGAAGACAACCAAACTTGCGATTACGCATTCAAGAACGACTGTCGTAAAAAAGCTGCACGAGAGCAATCCAGGAAACGCTACGCGTCAATCTCTCGAATGCTAGCGTGCTGTCTGCTGTTTACTTTGACGTCAAAACGTTCCCACCAGTATGTAAAGAAATGTAATGTCGTGTAACGAACGCTGCTTTAAAAAATCCGGCAGGCAACGCCGCCGAGGAAACCGCCGAACATGATTCCAAATTTCGGTTCACAGATAAAATCGAGTGAGTTGCTCATCATTAGATATTCGTAAGCGCCACGCATAGCCCATTTGCAATTGAGCCGATACTACGGCCCGTCGCCCGGCGCCTCATACCTGTGTTCCTAAGCTGAAGGAGTTCTGGATGCGCACCAGTATCGACTTCGAAACTGGCAATATCTTCTTGTGCGAGACGATCTACAGAGGCAGTTTTTTTGATACAATTCAATCGTGGGCAGGCGAAAGAACGCTCCGGCTAAAGGAGTTGTAGCCGATAAAGCGTAGCTTTCAGTCGCCCAGATTCAAGTTGCGGGGATGTAGCTCAGTTTGGTTAGAGCGCTGCCCTGTCACGGCAGAGGNNTTCATTCCAAAAGACTTAGGAGCGAATGGCATTCAAAGTGACAGCATAATCTAGGCACGATATGGGCACAATAAGCCCACTACCGAGCATTTATAGCTACCTTCCCAAAATCAGTTGTGCCCACGTCTGGCAAAACTGTGCCCACGNNACGTCAAGCGTGATCCGACTGTTTGCGTGCCGCAAAAGCTCTTGCACGGTTTTGATGTCCTCTCCGTTTGCCTTCAGCAACGTGCCGAAGGAGTGGCGAAAGGTATGCCAACCAATGTTCTTGGTGATACCGGCCTTCTTTGCGACCGGCTTGATGTACCGCTTCATGAGGTTGTCCGGCCAATAGGGCTGCTTGCCTCCCATGGACGGACTTGCGAAGACCCAATCCGAACCCATCGGGTAGGGACTCTGACGACGCCAGCTCAGAAGATCCTCCGCCATGTA
>PMGP01000383.1:0-1096 GCA_003156235.1 Acidobacteriaceae bacterium | reverse complement strand
TTCTCTCGTTTCGCGCTCTGGCGTACGAGCTTCATAGGGTTGTTGTCCACCCACTCGTAACGCATCGCGTGATGAAAGATTGCGCTCATCAGGTTCCGAATCTTTGCACGTGTGCCCCTGGCCCGCTTTATGCTGTCCAGCCACTCTTCAACGGCGACTGGCTTGATCTGATTTAAGCGGTGGTTCCCCCAACGGGGCAGAATCCACATCTTCAGATAGCACTCATAAGCAGATCGAGTCGAGAACGCTTTCCGGCCTTGATTCTCACCCACCAGTTCTTTGAGCCGGTAGTGAGCGATCAGTTCGGCGATTGTGCCCGGCCCGCCTTCCGCTTGCGGGGTTTGTTGGTTGGCGTCAATGCGCAATGCGTGAGCTGCTTTGAGGGCTGATGCTTCAGTGGTGAGNNTGATACCGCGTACGCCTGTTCATGAATTCTCCATTCCAGGCGGCAACGGATGGCTGCTACCAAGGTAGTCCTTTGCGGGGCAGAGGTCGAGGAATATATCGCCCATCAGGCAGTCTGCCGTTGAATCCACTCCTCGATCTCGGAAGCCCGAAAGCGCCAGAGTTTGCCAATGTGGATTCCACGAATCACACCTTCGCGAGCGAAACGCTGAAGTGTTTTGGGATGAATCTGTATGATTGCGGCGGCTTCGTCAGTCTGGAGCAGACGTTCGGGGACAAAACCGACAGACTGAGGCGGCCTCTTCTCGGTGACGTTTTCGTTTGCCATTGACAACTCCAAATGATCCTTGAAGTATCGCCCAGGCGATCCGCAAGACTCAGTGGCTTCAGACTCCGCGAATATGGGTGCGGCGTCCAATACTTCCTGCCTATGGGACCATAGTTCTGACCTATGGATGTGTGTTGGGTGATTTTCATTTTTATTGCAAGGCCCCTCGATATGCCGCTAAGTGTGTCCATGTGCAATAGTTTGCGGCTCGCCAGATGCCTCGCAAATGGAGTCATCGAGAAGTTATTGAAGAGAATTGCTGGTTCTTTTTGAACACAATAGGTTGTTGGGGCATCTTATTTGTATGCGTGAAGGAACGACCACAGCCAAAGGGCCTGTGGTAGTCGTACCTACGGCATTTTC
>PMGP01000043.1 GCA_003156235.1 Acidobacteriaceae bacterium | reverse complement strand
GCAGCACAGTGTTATAGCCCGGGTAGGGCGACGACGCCTCGGCAATCGAGCCGAAGCCCACCTGGTGGTTGTTGCGCCCGGTCAGCAGCGCGGCGCGCGTCGGCGAGCAGAGCGCATTCATGTGGAATGAGTTATAGCGCAAGCCGGCATTCGCAACACTTTCAAAAACCGGCGTGTGAATGGGGCCACCGTAGGCCGAGGTTGCGCCGAAGCCTACGTCGTCAATCAGAATCAAAACGACATTCGGCGCGTTGGCTGGCGCCTTGGGCGGCTCAGGCCAGGAGGATGCGGGCACTTCGTGTACAGGTAGCGTCGGCCATGGCTTCTGCGGCGCTGCGTTTTGTGCGAGTGCGAAGGGCCATGCGCTCAAGGCCATGGTCCCGCTAAGAAGAAGTCCTGCTTGTTGCGAAAGATTCATTGAATACTCTCCATTACATCCATAAACATGGCGATTGTTGCTTGTTGCCGCCATTACCGCAGCGGTGCGCGACATCTCCAACTCGGCCTTCGCAGTCAGTTCGCGACTAGCCGCGAACTGACTGCGACCGAAACCAGCGGGGACCAACACTCTAAAAGGCTGAACCTGTCAACATCGGTCCACTGGAACAACCCCGCTGGCTCGCAAAACCGGTAGAGCTGCCCAAGTTACTGGTTCTCGCCGGCCTTGGTTATATTTTTCACTGCATCGATAAATGACTTGGAGTCCTTGGTGCGGTGAATGCGCCCGTTGAATACATCATCCCAGGTAATGTAGGGATAGAGATGATGGGATTTGGCCTGCTCTTCGAATTCGGCTTTGAGTTCAGCCAGTTTCTCCGGGTACTTCTTGGCCAGGTCAATGCGCTCCGTGGGATCTTCGTTCAGGTTGTAAAGCTCCCAAGCGTTTTCATCAAAAGGTTGTTGGCTCTGGGCGTTTCCAGTGATAAAGCTGCTGGGGTAAGCCAGTTCAGCCTTCCATCCGTGGTCATAAATCGATCTCGAGCCGAAGATGTAGTAATACTGCAGCGTGTGGCGGGTGGGCGCCTTGGCATCGTCAATCGAGTATGCTAGGGAAGTTCCCTCGATGGGCTGTTGCTTGATTCCCCTGATCTCGTCGGGAGCCTTGATGCCCACCAGATCGAGTGTCGTCGGAAGAAGATCGATCACATGGCTGTACTGGGTGCGAATGCCGCCCTTGTCCTTAATGCCCTTTGGCCAGTAGGCAATGAACGGATTATGCGTGCCGCCTTCGCTGTTCGCATCCTGCTTCCAGAACTTGAAAGGAGTGTTTGCGGCCTGCGCCCAGCCGAGCGGATAATTTCCCTCTGTGGCGGCGGGCGTGCCGATCTCCCCAATCTTGTTCAGGTTGTAATTGATATTCTCCTGCTCCGTTAAAGGCTTGTTCCACAAGGAGCGATCGATATCCCCGTTCAGAGTGCCCTCTTTGCTGGCGCCATTGTCACCGATGGAGATGAAGATCAGCGTATTGTCGAGCTGTCCGATCTCCCTCAGGTGATTAACCAGGCGGCCAATTTCGAAATCCGTGTAGGTCAGGTAGCCCGCATAGACTTCGAAGAATCGCGCATAGAGCTTCTGCTCTTCTGGCGTCAGCTTGTCCCAGGCTTTAATGTCGGGGTTGCGCTCGGGAAGTTTCGCATCGGCAGGAATCACGCCGAGTTTCTTCTGGCGTTCAAAGACCTCCTCCCGGTATGCGTCCCATCCCTTGTCGAACTTGCCCTTGTACTGATCGCTCCAGTACTTGTCGACCTGGTGCGGAGCATGAGTGGCGCCCGGCGCGTAGTAAAGGAAGAAGGGCTTGTTCGGCGCGACCTTCTCCTGACGGTCGATGTAGTAGATCGCCTTGTCGGTGATCTGATCGCTCAGGTGGCGGCCATCGGGACGAACGTGAGCCTGATCCTCCACCAGGTCCGGCTTGTACTGATCGGTTTGCGAACCGAGAAAGCCGAAGAAGTGATCGAAGCCCTTGCCGGTCGGCCAGTGATTAAATGGGCCTGCATCGGTCGCTTCTTCATCCGGCGTCACACCATACTTGCCGACCGCGAAGGTGTTGTAGCCATTGTCGCGCAGGATCTCGGCGATCGTACCGGCCGTGGCAGGCACGCGGCCGTCCCAGCCGGGGAATCCGGCCGACATCACCGTGTGCGAAAATCCGGATTCGTGCACGGATGCGCTGTTACGGCCAGTCAGCAGAGCTGAGCGGGTGGGGGCACAGATCGCGGTCGTATGGAAGTTCGTATACCGCAAACCATTGTTGGCCAGACTGTCGAAGGTGGGAGTCTGGATGAGCCCGCCGAATGTGCCGGCAGCTCCAAAGCCCACATCATCAATTAGAATCCACACGACGTTAGGAGCGCCGGCAGGCGCTTTCACAGGCTCCGGCCACCATTCCTTCGACTCGGCGAGGGTTCTGCCCACTACGCCTTGATAGGGCTGCGCCGTTTGCGCATGCAGCGGGAGACTCGCACCCGCCGCAAGTATTAAAGCCGATGTCAACGCATTCAATACGTTTTTCTCGTTCATAAATCTCCTGTTGATGTAAGTCATTCCGAGATGACTTGGCGGCCTGACGCCGAGCGAGTTCAAAAGTAAATTTGCAATCAGTCCGCTGTTTGCGCGGACTGATTGCAATCAAAATTGCCGAGGTTGACGGAACAGGTTGGCGCCGGAAGTTTCCGTACCATCCGCCCGAAGATATTCAGTGGCGTAGAGCCAAAAATGCCAGCAATGCTACTTGCTGTAGCTGCTTAGCGCCCCCTGCTTTTGCCGGTCAATATACCACTGCGGCAAGTAGGTGTGGTGAGTGTTTTTTATATCGTCAAAGGTGAGGTAGGGGGCGAGATGATGCGACTTGGCCTGCTCTTCGAATTCGGCCTTCAACTGCGCCAGTTTCTCCGGGTACTTCTTGGCCA
>PMGP01000237.1 GCA_003156235.1 Acidobacteriaceae bacterium | reverse complement strand
ACACCACCCACCCCTACCTGGTCCGCTTCGACTCCGGCGTTTCCATAGCGGTTTTCTTCTACGACGGCCCCACCTCGCGCGCCATTGCCTTTGAGGGACTGCTTAACTCCGGCGAGTACCTGGCGGCGCGGCTGAAGGGCGGCTTCAAGGACAGCGCGCAGCCGCAACTGGTTCACGTGGCGACGGACGGGGAATCCTACGGGCATCACCACAAGTACGGCGAGATGGCGCTGGCCTATGCGCTGCGGCTGCTGGAAGCGGACAAGACGGTCAAGCTGACCAACTACGGCTGCTACCTGGAGCAGTTTCCTCCCGAGTACGAAGCCGAGATCGTGGAAAATACCTCGTGGAGCTGCGTGCACGGAGTGGAGCGCTGGCGCTCGGATTGCGGATGCAACGGCGGCAAGGCAGGCTGGAACCAGGCGTGGCGCGCTCCGCTGCGCAAGGCGCTCGATGAGCTGCGCGACGCGCTTGTTCCGCTGACCGAGCAGGAGGGCAGCAAGCTCTTCAAAGATGTGTGGGCGGCTCGCGACGGATACATCGAGGTCATGCTCGATCACAGCCCGCAGTCGGAGGAGCAATTCTTCCGCAAGCAGCAGTTGCGCGCGCTGACGGCGCCGGAACGGGTGCGCGCGCTGGAATTGATGGAGATGCAGCGCCACACGCAACTGATGTACACCAGTTGCGGATGGTTCTTCGACGACATTTCGGGCATCGAGACGGTGCAGGTGATTGCTTATGCCGCGCGGGTGCTGCAACTGGCGCGGGAGGCCTTCGGCGAAGCGGCCGCTCCGCTGGAACCGGCGTTTCTGGTTCGGATGGCCGAGGCGCATTCCAACGTGGCCGCGGCCGGCGACGGCGCCAAAATCTACAAAGAGCAGGTCAACTCCAAGGAGCTAAACCTGGAACAAGTGGCGGCTCACTACGCCATCAGCTCCATCTTTTCTTCCTTTGCCGAGGAGACCGATCTGTTTTGCTTCCGTGTGTGGCGCGACTCCTACGAAGCATACACCTCCGGGCGGGGACGTCTGGCCCTGGGCAGGGTCAAAATTGTCAGCGCCATTACCGGCAAACAGCAAGGCTTCTCCTTTGCGGTGCTGCACTTTGGCGACCAGAACATCACCGCGGCCGTCAAAGCGTATGAGCCGGAGGATGCGGCCGCGTTTGAGGCTTTTGCCAGCCAGGCCGCCGAAGACGTGCAGCGCGCCGACTTCCCCCAGGCAATGCGCCTGATCGACCGCTACTACGGCCACGTGGACTACTCGCTTACCTCTCTGTTTACCGATGAACAGCGGCGCATTGTGCAGATCATTCTCAACTCCACGCTGGCGGACATCGAGAAATCGCTTACCACCATCTACGAAGACCACGCCAGCCTGCTGCACTATCTCTCCCAGGCCGGATTGCCCAAGCCGCCGGCGCTCACGCTTGCCGCGGGCTTTGCCATCAATGCCGGATTGCGCCGCGCACTGGATGGCGACGCCGTCGACCAGGCGCAACTGCGCTCCTTTTTGGCCCTGGCCAAGGCCAACCAGGTGCCGCTGGAGACGCCCACTCTCTCCTTCATTGCCGATAAGCGCATGAAGCGCGTCATGGTGGAGTTGCAGATGTCCTCCGGGTCGCTGGAGTCGCTGGACCGGGCGCTGGCGCTGGCTCGCATGCTGGTGGAGCTGCCTTTTGAGCTGAACCTGTGGCAGGCGCAGAACATCTGGTACGAGATTCTGCGCACCTCGAGCTATGCGCTCACGGCTTTGGCTGCTGAAGATCGCCAACGATGGGAGAAGAACTTCAGCGAACTGGGAGCTTGCCTGTCGATTGATTGCGCTGCCATCAGCGCACAGGACCCGGCGGCGGCGACTACGGGGGATTAAAGAATCGGCGACGATGTACTTAGCTTACCAAGAGGTCACGAACGGGCATGACGAAGAGCCAGAAACACAGAGAGACGAGACTCGTAGAGATCGAGAACGAATTCCGTACACTTCTTCTTTCTTGTCTTCGTGAATGCGCTCAAGGTCGATGGGGATTATTCGGGCAGAATGATCATCTCGATCCTGAAGGACGATATTGGAGTTGGCCCGAAGCGAAACGCCTGAAGGATTTGGCACAGGAAATCAAATCCATCCGGCTGGAGTTCGGCCAGAACAACGAAAACTGCGATCGATTTCTTTATCTTTGCTCATTGCGAGGATCGAATGTTTCCGGCGAACCCAAATTAGCTGCTGAGTTTCTGAACGGAATCGACCAAAATTGATCGTCCTGCTTGTTGAGTTAAGGAATCTCCGCACAAGAAATGTTGGCTCAGAGAGCTTTCCCTCAGGGGCTAAAGCCCGCTTTCATTTTTATTGCATTTGTGGCACGACTAAAGTCGTGCCCTTCCAAAACATCGAATTATGCGAAGATTTCTTAAATCTGTAAGTGACAGATTTCTTAACCGGCGTTGCTCAATTTTCCGTCCTTGAGCGCGAAGCGCTCGCCGCGCCAGACAATCGTGTTGCCGGCGAAGCCCGCGACCCAGACACCCATGGCGATGAGGTCGCGCAGCGGCAGGAGCCACAGGCTGGGCAGCACCTGGCGGTCGGAGAGCACTTCAGCGCCCACCGTCATGGCCAGCGCGAGGCGCAAACAAAAGCTCAATCCCAGCAGCCAAAGGCTCAGCGGACTCGCTCCGCTGGCGCCCACATTGAACAGCGCCCAACCCAGCCCGTGCGTGAAGATGAGGCCGGCGTAGCCCCAGGGGCGCGCGTCGCGAACCGTCCGCGCCCAGCGCAACTGGTGATCGAGGAAGCCGCGCCAGCCGTAGGCCGCGATGTTGGTCTCGACCACTTCGTCGCTCAGCACCACGCTGTAGCCGGCCGCGGAGATGCGCTCGCCCAGTTCATAGTCGTCGGCCAGATGATCGACCAGCGGCAGGAGTCCGCCGATTTTGTCGAGGGCTTCGCGGCGGAGAGCCAGCGTGGAACCAAGACCGTAATGCAGGCCGCCTTCAATCCACTTCGATAGCAGCACGCCGGCCTGGAAGTCTGTGGCTATGCCCAGGGCCTCCAGCGAGGAGGCCAGAGTGTGGTGGGCTCGGCCGCGATAGAGCGCAGTGACGAGACCGGCTTCAGGGGCTAAAGCCCCGGCATTATTTTGCGGCATTTGCGGCACGACTAAAGTCGAGCCCTGAAACAAAGCCGACCCAATTTTGAGTTTTTCAGCAGCCTGTAAAGTTGTGCCATGAGACGTTTTGTCACTGAAATCGAACTCCTCTGCAGACGGGTTTATTCCAGTGAGAGCCATTTCCGGGGCGAAGCAGGCCATCACCTGCTCCAGGTAGCGCGAACTAACAGTGATGTCCGAGTCGTTGATGAGCAGAAACTTGTAGCGCGCGTGCGGGGCAAGCTGTACCAGAGTGCTGACCTTGCCGTTGGTTCCCAGCCGCTGCGGGCACTCGATCAATCGGATCGCCTGCTTGGGATACTCCGCAATCAACTGCCGAACGGCGTCCGCGGCCGGGTCGGAGAGGGAAGCGACTCCGAAGAGCAGCTCGTATTCGCCAGCATAAGACTGGCGGCAATGGCTGCGAAAGCCGTCCATCATTCCGGGGTCGAGGCCCTTGAGGGACTTCAGGATGCTGACACCGGGCGAAAAGGGCGCCAACGGCTTGCGCCGATTCGATAAAAAGATTCGCGCGGCGATCAGGGCGGCGAGGAAGTAGCCCATTCCTGCTACGGCCAGGATTGTGGTGAGAATCGCGACGGATTGGGCCAAAGCGTACGGAGTCACAGGGGACAGTGTAACGGATAAGCAGTTGAGCCTCTTGCAAAATTACCAAGAAACTGGCATTACAGATTCAGTTGCCTCTCCGGGGCTTTGGTTTGTTCCGACGGCAGAGCTGGT
>PMGP01000464.1 GCA_003156235.1 Acidobacteriaceae bacterium | reverse complement strand
GGCTAAAGCCCGACGTTGTTTTGTTGCATTTGCGGCAGTCATGGCTAAAGCCATGACCTACCAGTCGTGCCCTTTCAAAACATCGACTTAATCAGAGGTTCCCTAAAGGCCACTGCTCCCTCCGCTGATCATGCCACTGTTCGCTATGCTCATCGCAGATGATCAGGCACAATAGAAGCAGGCGTCCCACTTTCAACATTACACGGGCACACATTATTCGGACACATTCAGGAGGAAGATTGGCTCTGCGCGCAGTGGTTTTGGACTATGGAATCGTACTGACCGGACCACCGGATGCTGTGGCGTGGGCCAACCTGCTGCGCATCACCGGCTTACAGGAGGAGCGCTTCGAGCCACTTTACTGGGCCAACCGCCGCGACCTCGATGAAGGCAAGCTGACCGGCATCGGCTTCTGGCAGAAGTTTCTGCACGAGGCCGGATTGCCGCCCGATCAGGCCACGGTCGAGGAGTTGAATCACTGGGATGGACGCCTTTGGACCGTCGAGAATCCCGCCATGGTGGCCTGGCAACTGGCCCTCAAGCAGCGCGGCCTGCTCACCGCCATCCTCTCCAACATGAGCGACAATGTGCTGGGCAACATCGAGCGCGAGTTCGCCTGGATTCACCGCTTCGACGCGCTGGTGTGGAGCTTTCGGGTGGGCTTGGCCAAGCCCGATCCGGCGATCTATCGCCACATCCTTGCCGAACTCGGCACGCTCCCCGAAGAGACGCTCTTTATCGACGACAAGCTGCCCAACGTAGAGGCAGCGCGCGAGATGGGCATTCAGGCTATCGAGTATTCCAGCGTGGAACGACTGCGCGAAGAGCTGATCGCCTCCGGATTTGATGGAGTTTTGCCACTTCCCGGTTGAGATTGGCAGGAAACGGTGTACCCCTCCTTTGACATTTATACTGCTAAGTTCTGTATTTTCTATAGTTTCACGGTATAAAATACCTAGATACCTCCTGGGGGTATGAGGGGGGAGGGGGTGGGTACCCATTTTTCGTTTTCAGAGGTCAGTGGTCAGTGATCAGGAACTGCACGCGTCTCTGAGCCTTGTTCATGGAATGATTGTGCGCCGAGGGAAGGTAATTATCTGCAATGTGCGGAGAGGAATGTTGTGGTACTCCTGGTTCTAATAGCGGGAGATAGGCACAAGGGCAAGCGGCGGGGAATGAGCGCTAATTGATGAAGCCAGAAGATATTTGATGAGTCCAATCAGTATAGTGTTGGGAAGCGTGTAGCTCATTGCATCGAAAGGACCAGGAATGACGATCGCACATATTAACCGCATTGCCACGGCAGTTCCTCAACACGATGTTCATCGGGCCTTCATCGATTTCGCAGATGGCTTGCTGCCGGAGGGAACCTCCCGCAAACTGTTTCGCCGTATGGCGCGCTTGTCGGCAATCGAACGGCGTTACTCTTTCATCAATCCCATCGTCACGGAAGACGGTTCGTGGAAAGATGAGGAACAAATCTATGAATTGGGCCGCTTTCCCACGACCGCGCGCCGCATGGAGTTATTCGAGCGCTTTGCCCCGCAGTTGGCGCGCGAGGGTTTGGACAAACTCTCGCTTAGCGAAGAAGAAAGGCGCGCCATCACGCACGTGATCGTAACCTCATGCACGGGGTTCTACGCGCCAGGGCTGGATTTCGAGGTCGTAAACCATCTCGGACTTTCGCCGTCGGTGGAACGAACCATGATCGGCTTCATGGGATGCTACGCCGCCATCAACGCTCTCAAGTCGGCGCATCATATCGTTCGCTCTGAACCCAATGCAGCCGTTCTGATTTTGAATCTGGAACTCTGCACTCTGCATTTTCAGGAAATTCATGAGCTGGAGCAGGTACTCTCGTTTCTTGTCTTTGCCGATGGCTGCGCCGCCTGCCTGGTCAGCGCGCAACCGAAGGGACTCGCCATCGATAGCTTTCTGGCGCTTTGCATCCCACAAACAAGCCATCTGATTACGTGGCGGATTGGCGAGCTTGGGTTCGACATGCATCTCTCAGGCGAGGTTCCAGGAGAGATAGGCCGCGCCCTGAAGGAATCGGGCCGGCAGATCACGCGCGGGAAAGACCCTTTGTCCATCGACTTATGGGCGGTGCATCCGGGAGGCCGCTCGATTCTCGATGCGGTGGAGAAAGGCCTTGGTCTGCCTGCCGAAGCACTCGCCTACTCACGCGATATTCTGGCGCGATACGGCAACATGTCCTCTGCAACCGTGATGTTCGTCTTGCAGCAGGTGATGCAAAGCGCTCAAGCGGAGCAACAAGGTTGCGCCATGTCCTTCGGTCCCGGACTGACGGCGGAGACAATGCTCTTTCATGCCGCATAACACGCCCGACTTCCGATCCCGCGCCCAGCTCATCGAGCGGATGGATGAGCCGTGCAGCCGCGAACAATTGCGTGCCTGCCTGTGCGACCTTGCGAAGACAAACCGCTGGACGATGGCTTACCGTCCCTTGCTTCACTGGCTCAATACTGTGACAACCGTTTTACCATCACTCACGGAACCGCTCCGCATCCTCGACGTTGGCAGCGGCTATGGAGACGGATTGAGGCGAATCGAGCAATGGGCAAGGTCGCGCGGCATCGCGGTGGAACTGACTGGCCTCGACCTGAATGCAGACGCCACGGCTATCGCCGCTGAAGCCAGCCCTGCCGCGAGCAGAATCCAATGGGTCAACGCAAATATTTTCACGTACACACCGCGGAAACCAATTCACCTTGTGATCAGTTCGCTCTTCACCCATCATCTCGTCGACAGCGACATCGTTCGATTCCTGCAATGGATGGAAATTCATGCTCAGATAGGATGGTTCATCAACGATCTATCTCGCGCGGCCATCCCCTATCATTTTTTTCGCGCGTTCTCAAAATTGGCCGGACTCCACCCTTTCGTGCAGCATGATGGCCCCGTCTCCATCGCACGGTCCTTTGTGCCGGAAGACTGGCGAACGATGTGCGCCGCCGCAGGCCTCGGCCCACAGGACGCCGCGATACAAAGCTTCAAGCCTGCACGTCTGTGTGTGGCCAGAAGAAAACCGACATTAGGAGGAGAGCCTCTGTGAGCGCGCCGCACGAGGTCGACAATCTTGTCATTGGAGGCGGTCTTGCCGGCTCGATGGTTGGCCTTCGCCTGGCCTCCGCCGGACGCAGCGTCACGCTGCTGGAGAAAGAGCGCTCCGCCCATCACAAAGTCTGTGGAGAGTTTCTCAGCCCGGAAGCTGTGGAATATCTGCGCCAGGCCGGTGTTGAGCCGCTCGATCTGGGCGCGGCGACGATTCGTTTTTTGCGAATGTCTTCAAAGCGCACGGTGGTGGAAGCTGCCCTGCCGTTCACCGCGCTCTCGCTCTCACGGTACGCCCTGGACGAGCGAATGCTTTTGCGTGCCGCCGAGAGCGGTTGCAACGTGGAGCGCGGCGTCTTCGTTGAAAAGCTCGCAACGCACGGCCAAATGGCTGTTGCGCAGCTTCGCGGCGGCGAATCGCTGTGCGCTCGCACCGTGTTCCTGGCCACCGGCAAACACGATCTTCACGAGTGGGATCGCACGCCCGCCAGCCAAAGCGATTTCATCGGCTTCAAGATGCACTGGCAATTGACGCCTGCTCAAACCGAAGCGTTGAGAAACTTCATCGAGATATTTTTATTCCCCGGCGGATATGGAGGACTCTCTCTGGTTGAAGGAGACGTGGCAAACTTAGCCTTGGTGGTGCGTCGCGCCGCGTTGCGCAAGAAGTCCGGATGGGAGGCTCTGCTGGCATCCATCCTCGATGAAAACCGACCTCTGCGGCAGCTTATGCAAGGCTCTAAGGCTTTATGGGAGCGGCCATTGGCTATCTCCCCCATTCCGTATGGGTATCTGGCGGCGCGGCCCTCCGGCCTCTGGTGTGTGGGCGATCAGGCTGCGGTGATTCCGTCCTTCACCGGAGACGGTATGTCGATTGCCTTGCACAGCGCGGCACTTGCCGCACAGATGTACCTGACAGGCGAAAGCATGGATGAGTATTACCGCACGCTCCACGCGCAGCTAAGCCGCGGAATGCTATTGGCAACATGGGGCTCGCGCGCCATGGTGAGCGGCGCCGGCCACATTTTTACGCCCTTCTTCTATTCGCTCTTCCCGAATGCGATGCGATGGATGGCCGCCTCGACCCGCATTCCAGAGCAAGCGCTTCTTACGCTACCGGCAACGTAGACTGCAAGCCCAGCGTCTGTAGCATGTGCAAAACCCTGCCAAAACTCCTGAGAGAATCCCAATTTCGCACGCCAGTTTTAGGATTTACCAAGAACAGGAATTGCGCACCCCCTTATCCACATAAACCACTTTCCATAAAGTTGACCGTGTCCTCCAGGGACCGTAGAGTTTGAATCGGAGGGTAAATTGATCGCCGCGCCAGGAGTGTTGGCGGTGGGTTGCCCGGAGGAAGGGAAGCGAGCTTGCTTGGTTTCCCACCCATTTCGCAAAGAACGCGAAATGGATGGGGCACGGGGCATCTTACCCTAGCCGCAAAAACAAAGACGCGACGAGGGTGGGGCGCCCATGGAGATTTCCTCAGGGGCTAAAGCCCGCTTTCATTTTGTTGCATTTGCGGCACGACTGAA
>PMGP01000184.1 GCA_003156235.1 Acidobacteriaceae bacterium | reverse complement strand
CCGCCGGTGAAGACCAGCATGTCCAAGCCGTTCAACTCCGCCACGTAGCTGCCGATCCAGCGGGCGATGGTCCAGGTGAACTTGGCTACAGCAAGTTTTGCTTTGGCGTTGCCGGCGTTGATGGCCTCGCGCAAATCGCGCATGTCGTTGGAGAGTTCGCTGACGCCCAGCAGGCCGGACTTTTTGCTGACGACGGTCTCGAGTTTGTCGGCGGCTTCAAGCGTGTTGGGCGTGAACTTGGCGATCTCTTTGAGGATGAAAATCACGATGCCGGGATCGATGTCTCCGGTGCGCGAGCCGCTGATGATGCCGCTGGTTGGGGTCAGCGCCATCGAAGTATCGAGGCACTCGCCGTTGCGGATGGCGGAGATGGACGCGCCGTTGCCCAGATGAGCGACGATGAGTTTTTCCGGGACTTTGGGCTGCAACTGGTAAACGATCGACTCATACGAGATGCCATGATAGCCGTAGCGGCGCACGCCCATCGCGGAGTACTCCTCGGGGATGGGCATATGCGTGGCCACCTCCGGCAGGGTGCGATGAAAGTAGGTGTCGAGCACGGCAAAGTTGGGGATGCCGGGGAAGAGCTTGAGCGCCTCGCACATGATGTAGACGGCGATGGGCGTGTGCAGCGGCGCCAGAGCGGCGTAGCTTTCGATCTCGTCGATCAGTTGCGGCGTGATGCGCTGGTTTTCCTGGATAGTGGGTCCTCCGCAGACCACGCGATGGCCGATGGCCAACGGGGCAGGGAAGTCGCCGGAGTGGAGCGCGTCGGCCACCATTTTGAAGGCCACCGAGCGGTTGGGCAGGGAGGGAGTTTGATCGACGAGCTTCTTGCCCGCCGCGTCCTTGATCCAGAACTTGCCCAGATCGGTGCCGATGCCGTCCACCGCGCCCTCGAAGAGCTTGTCGCGCTGGCCGTCGCCAGCCTCATAGACGGAAAATTTGATCGAAGAAGAACCGCTGTTCAAAACCAAAATGGGCAAGGAAGACATAAGTGAAAAACCTCTTGGGTTGGGGCTGAGCGAGTCAGCGGAGTTAGCCGCGCTTCGCGCGTGTTAGCGAGTTAGCTTGAGATGATTCCCAGGTCTGAAAATCCAGACCTGGGGCACCCGGCTGCGTTGTTTAATGTGCATGAATATCGCTTGCCCTGACAGAGATAGCTGTTCCATGCGCATCCGGGATATACTTCACCGGCGCGGTGAAGATCTTTCCACAGGAACGCACATTCCAAGACTCCTCCCACGTTGACATCAGGCCATTATCCATCACTTTTGCCGCTGGACCAACAAGCTGCGTGTCGAGAACCTCAGCGTGGCAGGATCTCTTTACGGCAGAGATAACCCATAAATCCATCTCAATGTTTTTCAAGGTGTCCCGTTGCAGTTCTGGATTGCCTTGTGCAGTACCCGGATATGTGGGGGTAAAATGCAGACCATTTTTCGTTACATCAACCTGCACGTTGTACATTCGTTTTTCATTGCAGGCAGTACCGGGAACAGTCTCTTTCCAACGGCCTGAAACAGGCATCCCTTTATCATTTGACTCAACAAGCATAAGAATCTGAAGCTTCACTGAAACGGAATCGAACTCCAGATCGACACTCTTGCAGTGAGTGCTGAGGCTGCTTTCATAATCGAGAGCGCTCTTGCGAATTGATTCTCGATAGTCTCTTGCCGAAGACATCTTGAGCATGAGAGCTTTGGTGGAGTTTATCTTAGCCAAGACCGGATCATCCTGTGCCAGAAAAACGGGCGTGAAACAGACAATCAACAAAACGAGAAAGATTCTCATTGAGGCACTTTTCATACTGATATCCCCTTCGTACGTGTGGTCGTAGTCTTCCCACCTTAGCCACAAAAACAATTACGCGGGAGGGTGGGGCACCCAATTAGTTAGTCCTTCGGCCAGCGCCAGTTCTTGATCTCCGGCAAGTCGTCGCCGTTTTCCGCCACGTACAGCTTGTGCCGCTGGATGGCCTCGGAGTACCACTGTTCGGCCGCGTCCACCTGGCCGGCGAGCCGCGGCACGCGCCGCACGGCGTCAAGCGACAACTGGAAGCGGTCGATATTATTCAGCACGCACATGTCGAAGGGCGTGGTCGTGGTGCCCTCTTCCTTGTAGCCGCGTACGTGAAGGTTGTTGTGGTTGTGACGCCGGTAGGTGAGCCGGTGAATCAGCGTCGGATAGCCGTGGAAGTTGAAGACGACCGGCGTCGAGGGCGGGAAGATCTGGTCATAGTCCTCGTCGGGCAGGCCGTGCGGATGCTCGGTCTGCGGCTGCAGCGCCATCAGGTCCACCACGTTAACGACGCGGATTTTCAGGTCGGGCGCCAGTGTGCGCAGCAGAACAACGGCCGCCAGCGTCTCCAGCGTGGGCACATCGCCGCAGCAGGCCATCACCACGTCAGGATTATCGTTCGAGGCCCACTTCCACACGCCCATTCCTATAGTGCAGTGCGTGACCGCCTCGTCGATGGTGAGCCACTGCGGAGCAGGCTGCTTGCCGGCTACGATCAGGTTAATGTAGTTCTTGCTGTGCAGGCAGTGGTCAGCCACGGAAAGCAAGGTGTTCGCGTCTGGCGGAAGATAGACGCGCACCACCGAGGCCTTCTTGTTCACCAGATGGTCGATGAAGCCGGGGTCCTGGTGNNGTTGTGGTCCTGCCGCCACACGAGAGACGACAGCAAATAATTCAGAGAGGCAATCGGTTTGCGCCAGGGAATCTCTCGCGTCACCTTGAGCCACTTGGCGTGCTGGTTCACCATCGAATCGACGATGTGGATGAATGCCTCGTAGCAGGAGAAGAAGCCGTGGCGTCCGGTGAGCAGGTAGCCTTCCAGCCAGCCCTGGCACATGTGCTCACTCAAAATTTCCATCACGCGGCCGGTCTGCGAAAGGTTTTCGTCCACCGGCAGCGTTGCGGCCATCCACTCCTTGCCGGTTCCGGTAATCGCGTCCTGGAGGCGATTGGAGGCCGTCTCATCCGGCCCGAAGACGCGGAAGTTTTTCTGCGCCTTGTTGGCCTCCATGATGCCGTGCAGCAGTTGCCCCAGGACGCGCGTGGATTCGACGTCCTTCTGGCCGCGGCCCTCGATCTTCACCGCAAACTCGCGGAAGTTGGGAATCTTCAGCGGTTCCAGCAGCAGGCCGCCGTTGGCGTGGGCGTTCATGCCCATGCGGCGGCGCCCCTTGGGCGCAAGCTCAGCCAGCTCCGCGCGGAATGCGCCCTTCTCGTCGAAGAGTTCTTCTGGTTTATAACTGCGCATCCACTCATCGAGCTGGCGCAGATGCTCGGGCTTCTCGAAGATCTGGTCAAGCGGCACTTGATGGGCGCGCCAGGTGCCCTCTACCGGCTTGCCGTCTACAAATTTTGGTCCGGTCCAGCCCTTGGGCGTGCGCAGGATCAGCATGGGCCATGCCGGACGCTCGATGGGGCCTTTGGCGGCGCGGGCGGATTTCTGAATTTCGGCGATGCGGTCGAAGATTTTGTCGAAGACTGCCGCCGCCTGCTGATGCATCACGAGCGGATCATCGCCCTCCAGCGTGAACGGCTCGTAGCCGTAGCCGCGCATCAGGCTTTCCAGCTCGGCGTGCGGAATCCGCGCCAGTACCGTGGGGTTGGCGATTTTGTAGCCATTGAGGTGGAGGATGGGCAGCACCGCGCCGTCGGTCGCAGGATTGAGAAATTTGTTGGAGTGCCAACTGGTGGCCAGAGGGCCGGTCTCGGCCTCGCCGTCGCCGACGACGCAGGCCACAATCAGATTCGGATTGTCGAAGGCCGCGCCGTAAGCGTGCACCAGCGAGTAGCCCAACTCGCCGCCTTCGTGGATGGAGCCTGGCGTCTCAGGAGCAACGTGGCTGGGAATGCCGTAAGGCCAGCTAAATTGCCGGAAAAGGCGCTTGATGCCGTCGGCGTTCTGCTCGATGTGCGGATAAATCTCGGTGTAGGAGCCTTCAAGATAGGTGTTGGCGACGAGGCCCGGCCCGCCGTGTCCTGGGCCGATGATGAACATCATGTTCAGGTCGCGCTCGCGGATGAGGCGGTTCCAGTGCACGTAAAGAAAGTTGAGCCCCGGCGTGGTGCCCCAGTGGCCCAGCAGGCGCGGCTTCACGTCGTCCAGGGTGAGCGGATGCTCCAGCAGCGCGTTGTCTTTCAGATAGATCTGACCGACGGATAGATAGTTGGCGGCGCGCCAGTAGGCGTTCATTTTGGCCAGCAGTTCGGGGCTGAGGGGGCCATTGCTCGCGGCTTCGGTCATATTGCACCTCGCAAGGGAAAGATTGCGTGACAGGTTAAGCCTAGCAGCCGCTGGGCCCGGGGCCGGGTGATTAGTGTCACAAGCGACTGAGACGAAGGTCCATCTTCCGGGACGAATTCGCTTCGGCAATTCTGAAATGGAATCCGCAAATCAGGGGTTTAATATAGCAATCTTTATGAAATAATTATCCAGTTGTTATATATTCTTCATAAGAAGCGACCTGTCAACTGCACTGCCTTCAATCATGCTTCTTGCACGAACAAGCAGGGAGGGCGAACAAGAGAGGCGAGTGAATCGATGAACAGTCTGGATTGGTTTGCGCAACTTCTGTTGGCCGGCATATTTCTTTTTGCCGGGTTAAGCAAGTTTTTTGCCTTTCAATCGCAGGTAAGTGCGCCTTGGTCGGCGCTGAACTGCACATGCATTGGCATGACGCGCAAAGCGGTTTGCGCAATTGCGATACTGGAGCTTGCATTTGCGCTGGCGCTGATCGTCTCTCTCAATCACCGGCTACCGGAATTTCTTCCGTTGCTGGCGGCGTCGGGGCTTGCGCTGCTGATGACGGCTGCCGGCATCTATCACGATCTCCGCAGGGAGTCCGCCGCGCCGGTCGTGGCGCTCTTTCTATTGGCGCTCTTCGTGATTGTTGGCCACTTGTTGGGATGAGGTACGTCCCTTCTCGATCCTGATCCTGCTGGGACTGTGCGGAATGCGAAGCTGGGGCCAGTCTAGAAATACCGCTTGAGCTTGAGGATTTGCGATTCGAAGCCGTACCACATTGCCGCGGCCAATGCGGTGGAGACTGCCAGGCGAGCGGCCACCACCGCCAGGTTTCCGGCCATGCCGTAGCGCACCATCCACAGGTCGAACCAGCCGATAAAGATGAAGGCCACGATGTGGATCATGTAAAGGCCGTAGCTGATGCGGCCATAGAAAGCCAGCGGCCCGCGGCGCAGCAGGGCGTTGATGGGATTGCGCGCGCCGGTCGAGGCCATCAAGGCCAGCACGGCGCCGGCAAAGGCCGCCGCCAACGCGGTATCCAAAAGCGACGTTCCGTAAGCGGCCGCTGCCGCTGCCATGCCCAGCACAAATGCGCCCAGGCCGATCCAGAGACAAACGCGGCGGCTGAGTTGAATTGTGTAAAGTCCCAGTGCCATCAAACTGCCCAGGGCGATGCCGTCCAGCTTGATCAGCGTGTGGTTGGGAACGTTCCACAGCCAGACCGGGTTCAGATGGCGCAGCAGCGGCGACGAGATCAGCGCGCAGGCGAGAACAACCGCCAGCATCCAGGAGCGGCGAAGCCAGCGGACCAGCGGCGCCCAGAAAAAGTAGTACTGCTCTTCGACCGCCAGCGCCCAAGTGGGACCGAGCGCCGGTGGCAGCGACAGGTGGAAAAGATTTTGCACAAAGAAGATGTACGCCAGCCACGGAGCGGCCTTGATTGCGCCCAGCACGCCGGCGTTGGTGCCGATAAACCACGGCGCATTCAGGTAGACCACCGCCAGCACCAGCACGTACACCGGCCAGATGCGCAGTGCGCGGCGCGCATGAAAATTGTGGAAGTAATGCGGCTTGTCGCGCGCGCCCAGCAGGTTGGCGGTAATCAGGAAGCCGGAGAGCACGAAGAAGATGTCAACCCCCGCCCATCCCGACTCCGCGACGCGGTGCAGCCATGTGCCTTGGAGCAACGGGCCGCAGTGATAGAGGACCACCCACAGAATCGCGAGGCCGCGCAGGCCGTCGAGTTCCGG
>PMGP01000147.1 GCA_003156235.1 Acidobacteriaceae bacterium | reverse complement strand
AATGAGATGCAATAGTCTATGGGGGAGAGTGGGATTCACATCATCACGTAAATCATTGCAAAATAAAGAGATAATAAATGGAATCGGTAAAATACCCCCAAAAATACCCCCTTTCAGAATTCACTGGGGATATATGGCTGTTGCGGCGCGGCGTAATGGAACACTCTGTAGAGCGGTTAGCTACGCCGCTTGCTCCCGAAAGGGTCCATTTCCCAATGGTCGTGCCATGCTCAGTCTAAAGTGAAACAGCCCATCCCTCGGAGAGTACCTCGGCTTGCTCCAAGACGGTCCTAGTTGCCTGCTCCTGCTTGTCCGGCGGGTAGCCGTACTTCTTTAGGATGCGCTTGACGATGACCCGGAGCTTCGCCTGGACGTTCTCTCGCTGGGTCCAATCGATTGTAGTGTTCTTCCGAACATTCTCAACAAGCTCTTTGGCAATGGCCCGGAGGGAAGCATCCCCAAGCACTTGCACGGCACTATCGTTGACTTCCAAGGCATCGTAGAAGGCGAGTTCATCCTCATTCAGACCGAGCCGCTCCCCGCGTCTCAAAGCCTCATTCAGGTCCTTGGCCAGCCCAATCAGTTCCTCAATCACTTGCGCCGTTTCAATCGCCCGATTCTGGTAGCGCCGCAAAGAAGCCTCTATCAGTTCGGAGAACTTCCGCGCCTGGACCACATTCCGCCGCGAGCGGATCTTAATCTCCCCTTTGAGCAGCTTTTGCAGCAGCTCAACAGCGAGATTCCTCTGCGGCATAGCCTGAATCTCCGCCAGAAACTCATCCGACAGAATCGAGATGTCCGGCTTCTTCAATCCGGCAGCGGCAAAAATATCAACCACATCCTCGGAGACGATGGCATTCGATACGATCTGCCGAATTGCCAACTCAGCATCGACCCTGCCAACCTGCTGTGTGGGCGACTTTGCCAGTACAGCCTTTACCGCCTGAAAGAAACCGACATCGTCCCGAATCCGCAAAGCCTCGTCATGCGGCACTGCTAGGGCGAAGGCATGGGTGAGTTCCGCAACGGATCGGCTGAGGTTCTCCTTTCCCTGCGGCTGCGCCAGAATGTGCTCTTGTGCCCAGGGCAGCATCCCCAGCTTGTCGCTTGGCTTGGCAGCGGCCCATCCTGACCAATCGAAGCCCCCGAACAAAGCGCAGCACTCCTGATGCCGCCGGAGCATCAGTTCCACTGCTTCGTGCTGAGGCCGCGTGAGATCACCCTCTCCGCCGCCTTCCGTGTAGGTTGAGAGCGCCTTCTTTAGCTCCTGCGCAATCCCCAGATAATCCACCACCAACCCGCCGCGCTTGTCCCGGAAGACGCGATTCACCCGCGCAATCGCCTGCATCAGCCCATGCGCGTGCATGTACTTGTCAACGTACATCGTATGCAGGCAAGGCACATCGAAGCCGGTCAGCCACATATCCCGCACAATGACCAGTTCCAACGGGTCATCGGGATTCTTGAATCGCTCCGCTATGGCCTCCCGGCGGGGTTTGTTGCGAATATGCGATTGCCAATCAACGGGATCGGTCGCATTGCCGGTCATTACAATCTTGATCGCGCCTTCCTTGTCATCGTCCGAGTGCCACTTCGGACGTAGCGCCGTCAGTTCCTTATAGATCTCAACGCAGATTCGGCGGCTCATGCAGACAATCATGCCCTTGCCCACCATGCCCTGCTGACGGCCCTCGAAGTGGTCAACCAGGTCTTTGGCGACTGCCTTAATGCGCGTCTCTGTCCCGACAATGGCCTCAACCGCCGCCCAGCGCGTCTTGAGCCGCTCCCGCCGGGTGACTTCTTCGTCTTCCGTCGCCTCCTCAAAGCTGGAGTCGAGTTGCGGCTTCAAGGCTTCGTCCAGGTTGAGCTTTACCAGACGATTTTCGTAATAGATCGGGACAGTGGCCCCATCTTCCACGGCTCGCTGAATGTCATAGACCGAAATGGTGTCGCCAAACACAGCCGTTGTGCTGGCATCCGTCTTCTCAATCGGTGTTCCTGTGAATCCGATGAACGTGGCGCCCGGAATCGCATCGCGCATATGACGCGCAAACCCGTCGATAAAGTCGTATTGGCTCCGGTGCGCCTCGTCTGCAATCACGATCACGTTGCGCCGGTCCGTTAACTTGGGGTCTCGATCCTCATCAGCGGGCATAAACTTCTGAATCGTCGTGAACACAATGCCGCCCGACGAAACACTCAGCAACTGGCGCAGATGTTCGCGGCTCTCCGCTTGCATGGGCGGTTGGCGCAGCGTCTCATGGCAGCGGGAGAATGTACCGAAAAGCTGGTCGTCAAGGTCGTTGCGATCCGTCAAAACGACAATAGTTGGATTCTGCAAGCGGGTATCGAGCGCCAGCCGTCCGGCATAGAAGACCATGGTCAGGCTCTTGCCCGAACCCTGCGTATGCCACACCACGCCCGCCCGCTTGTCTCCTTTAGCGTCCGTCGCGCCGACTGTCGCTTCGATGGCATGGTTCACGGCGTGGAACTGGTGATACCCGGCAACCTTCTTGACCGTCCCGGATTTCTCCTCTTCAAAGACGATGAAGTAATGCAGGAAGTCGAGCAGCCGTTGCTTGTCGAAGAGTCCTTCAATCACCACGCGCAATTGCGGAATCGTTGCCGGCGCGGGCTTCTCGCCCTCAATCGTGCGCCAGGGGAGAAACCGTTCTGGCGGTGAAGTAAGCGAACCAACCCGCGCCTCCATGCCATCGGAGATGCACAGCAGCGCGTTGTGAACGTAGAGCGAAGGAATCTGATGCTTATAGGTTTGGAACTGGTCGTAGGCCGTCCAGATCGTGGCCTTCTCATCCGTGGCATTCTTGAGTTCAATTCCGGCAATCGGCAGTCCGTTCAAATACAGCAGAATGTCGGGCCGCCGCACGTGCTGGCCCTCGCGCACGGTGAACTGGTTCACGGCAACCCAATCGTTATTGTCCGGCTTCTCAAAGTCAACCACGCGGACGGGATAGCCGCCTAGCGAACCATCTGGGCGGGTAATCTCCACGCCCACGCCATCCACCAGCATTCGCCATGCCATGCGGTTGCGCTCTAGCAGGCTTGGACCATCCACAATTGTCAGCTTGCGCAGCGCGGCTTCAATGGCATCGCTGGAGAGCGCCGGGTTCAACCGCTGCAAGGACTGTCGCAAGCGCCGTTCCAACACCACATCGCGGAAGTCCGGATCGTCGCGTTCGGCAGATGGCATCCCCGCCGCAATCTCTGGCCCATGCAGGATCGTCCAGCCCTTGGCTGCAAGCCATTCGAGGGCGGCTTCTTCGACTACCGATTCTGTGAACTGAACAGCGCACATCTCGTATCAGCCTCAAAGTTTTTGGCGGCTACCCGCTTTGTATCGCTCTGGCGTACCTTCTACAAGTTCAAGCCTGTACATCCTGCGATCAAGCACATTGAGAAAATCCATTTCATTGCCAGCAAGAATCGAAATTCTCCCATTTACTTGCTCTATGCCTATTCCGTGTGTGGCACAAACGCTGATGAGAAGGGGCTGCGAAATATTCTCCGTCTCCCCGAGACTGCGTATCGATGCAAGATACCGGGCCGCACGGGGGTGACTTTCCGCGTACTCCTGGATGCGAGTAAAATCAACAAACTCCATCTGGGCAGAGATTACTTCGATATTTTCTGGGACTGCCCCGCATACGGCTTCTTGGAGCTTTCCTATAGCTTCAAACCCAGCAGGATGCAGAATATGAATGAGGTTCGAGTCGATCAACAGGTCAAAATCATGATCGAGTCTGAATGTTGTATCCGTGACGATCTTGAGCGCATCTGTCATAAACTGGATTAGGCGACTTTTGACGATTCCTTTGAATTGGGTTGCACGCCTGACCGCAGTCAACCGCCTTCCATTCCTATCGGTAAACCGTGCGAAATAGCAATATATCGCTGACGTAGGATTGAGTGCCCCAGCGTCTAGCTCCATATTATTTGCAAGATGAAGCTGTCTCAAGTTTTCTGCCAGTGTGCTGTCAATTCGGAGGAACACATACTCCTGAGGGGCATACTTCTCAGATGGCTCGTACATCCGGCCCTCACCCTCAAACCCGCAAATCGTGTTCCAAGTGCTCCGGGCCATCTCTTGCAGGGCTGTTTGAACTGCGGCGTCAACCGGAAGAAGCGAAAAGTCCTCTTCTCCATCTATCTCACGACCAACACCAAATTCGGTGTGCTGGATTGCATCGAAACTGAAATCAAGCGGCACTAATCTACCTCCCAGTACACGCTATTGCTGAGGCGGTACGGGAGAATCCGCTCGCCTGGGAAGATGGTAGCCCTCCTCGTTATCAGCACAATGCTTTCTCTGCCTGACAGTGGGTTGCCGTCGTCGGGAGGGCAGATTGTGAAGATTCGGTAGCCGAAAAAAGCAAACAACACGTTCATGTAATGAAGATTGCAGTTCCAGAAGAGAAAAACGATAAAGCATACGGCCAAGAGTGTCGCCGAGAACTCGCGCCAGCTTGTTAGATTGCTCGCGTAGAAAGGCAGGAGCATTGCAAACAAGTAAACCAGCAAATGGTCCCGATGATCCTCAGCCCTGCCAACCTTGATCTCGCGGGTATCACTGTGTTGTTTCGCTGTTCTCAGTCTCCAGAGCAACAAGAGGTTGGGCACGACTATGAAGATGACGCACCCGATCAGAAAATAATTATTCGGAAGAAGACAGGTTTCTTTGGGTACCTGGCTGGGCACATTTGAAAGCTGGCATGGTGCGCCGGGGAGTTGGCAAGTACCACGAATTGCCCAAAGAACAAACAACGGCGAAATGCTTGCCAAGACCATGATGAAGCGAAGAAATCCTAGACCCTCATGCTTTCGCGCTACGCTCATTGTTTCCTCCTTTCCATATCGCCGGGAGCAGACAAAACATACTTGAGACTCGTAGCCCGCTACAACAAAGTGGCTAAACCGTCTTCATACCTACTCGGATAGCTAAAGTGTAGCAAGGCTTCGAGCAGAAATGCAGGGTTCATATCGACACCGCCTCGGTCTGCGCTTGCGCATTCGCGGCAAACCACCCGGTTAGCAACTCGGAGTTCTGCTCCGCGCGGTTTGGATCGATGCCAAACCTTAAGCAAACCCTCTTTATGGCGATCTTCATTGCGGCACGCATCGGAAGGCGCTCATTCCAGTCAAGGCCCATGTGCTGCTCTGCGGTTGCAAGGAGTGAATCACGGAAACTGGAGTTTGCCGTGCCGAGTGCGGACTCCAGGCCGCCCATAGTAAGAAGTTGTGCATCCAAGGCGTCCTTGAGTGTAGACAATTGGCCCTCGTATGTCTCCACGATCTGAACTGTCGAACTGGGAGTGGAGACAGTGGCAGTAGGAACAGCCTCGACAATAGCCTCTTCTGCCGGTACTTCCTCTTGTTCTTCCTGAATGGGCAGAGAAGACGACACCAGCAATTCGAGGTAGGCGGTTCGGTCCAGCGCATAGAGAAGTGCGCTTGGTTCAAGTCTCAACTCGATCTCATCGGGGAGATAGGGCGAACTGAAAGCCACAACAACAGTGTCAGTTCCACTATCGGAATCAACAGATGCCTGAACAGACACCGTCCGATCTACACGGTCGTGAAGATGTACAAATCGCTCGTATGGTTCGCGCGTAAACCGGAGGTCTGGCTCCCGGCCTTCATATGCTCCAAGCAAAATAGCAACGAGGGAATCCGCTGTAATCAAATATGCTCGGCATTCATTGGTATTGAGAGTATCGAGGAATCCATCTTTGCCGTGTGCCCCTGCATCGTAGTTATTTCGCACGAAGGAGAGGGCATCGGCCATTTTGTTGTGAGCCGTCAGAATATCATCCAGCCGACTCGCTCCCTTGGTATTCGCCAACCCCAAGGCTTTGAGTGCTTGTGACAAGAGGTACGTCGTATTGGAGTCGGAAGCAGGCTCGGGCTTTCCAAACTCTCCGAGAATTGTTCTGCAAACACATTCCACAAACGATTTTGATATGGCGATGATGTCATGTCCACTGCCGTTATAGCTTTCGACGACTGCATCATAATGACTCGCCAGCAAGGGCGCATCAGGCCAACGCTCCTTCGCCTTGAGAAAATTCGGCGTGAAATCGTCGAAAGTGGCCATCAACCAACCTCTCCTACAGCACCTCAGTGCACTGGTAATCGAATCTCACCCGAGATGAGCTTCGGTAGCAAAGCATCTCGCATTTTTGTTAGAGTCGCTGTCTCATGTTCATTCGCAACGATGCGCTGATACCATGGGCGGACATAAGCATCGAACTTCTTCATGACGGACTCGTCGGGCCGGACCACATCAATCTGCCGGAAGTTAGACTTGCTGATCTCAAGAAAGGTCGAACCGTTTGCACGGCTCTTGATCGTCTCCTGGGCAACCTCGGCCCAGTAGAGTAAAAACAAATTGGAAACGCCCTCTCTTGGTTTCATTGCAATAAAGCCCTGATTAATGGCGACCGGGATTTCTGCCACTGCCAAATATCCAATCGGCGCACGGGAGGACAGGAGAACAGTCCCCACTGGCAGTAACCCTGAGCCAATCTGGTTTAAGCCTTTTTCGGACACCCTGCGCTCAGTCTTGAGCAGCACTGGAGTCTGTAAGTTAGACAAGTCTTTAGGAGTCGCCCAAGCATGAGTGTCGGGTGCCCAATACTCATGTTCCTTCGTGCTTGGAGTCGTTCCTCCAATTACCTCTGTCAGATTCCCGATTGGTTCAACAGTCCAGCCCCTAGGGATTTCACCGAGAGACGATTCTTCGAGTGAATCAGGGAAGAGGGCAGCTATGGCCTCAAAGAGGCCGGTATTTCGGTCTTCGGCCTTGGCACGAACGGGATCGAAGTCAACGAACCACGATTTGAAGAGCGCCCGCGCCATCGCGTCCAGCGTCCCGTTCATCTTCCGATTCAATTCAATCTTGTCATCAAACGCTGCGAGGACTAGTGCAATCTCTTTTTGCACGTCCGGGCCAGGCACCTCGATGCGAAGACCCATCAGGTCTTTGCCCGTAATACCAGCTACCGCGACGTGGCGAAGTATTGTGTCCAGGTGGTATGCCCCCACAGGCGAAGAAAACAGATAATACAGGAAGGCTGCGTCTGCCTTTGTCTTGTCCACGTTGGCTCTGATAAGCGAGGATTCAAATGTAGTAGGCTCGTTCACTTCGAGCACTATGCAGCATTTGCCAGCCCCCTCTGCAACGAGTGAACGTCGAGCAAATAGCAGATCCCCTGCGTGCACTGAAAACCGTTCACACTCGCTCTCGGTCAACTGGACTCGCTTCATCTCTACCGAGTGAAGGCGTGGGTAGGCAAACAACTCCCCCATATTTATGACCTTCGTACCGCGCCCGTGAAACTCACTTGGCTTATAGATGCCGTTTCTGACAGGTTCCTGTAAGAGGTCCCGAAATACACACTCTTTCCACTCACTCACCATACCCAAGCTCCTTGAGATTGGCGGCAATGGCGGCATCGAGCTGCGCAGCCTCTTTCATCTGCTCACGGAGAGTGGTAGAGAGTAGCTTCATCTTTTCCTCGAAGTCCACTCCGTCATCCTCAACAGTCTCGGCTCCCACATAGCGCCCCGGTGTGAGCACATAGCCATGACCGCGAATCTCCTCAGTCTTGGCAGTTTTGCAAAAGCCCGCAATGTCAGCGTATTCCCGCACGCCTTTGTCGCCGCGCCATGCATGATAGGTAGCGGCAATGCGGAGAATCTCCTCTTCGGTAAGTTCACGATGGACGCGATCCTTGAGAACGCCCAACTTGCGAGCATCAATAAAGAGCGTTTCGCCCCGGCGGTCCCGGAAGCGGCCATTCTTTTTGTATTTGGCCAAGAACCACAGGCAGACAGGAATCTGCGTGGCATAGAAGAGTTGGCCCGGCAGCGCAACCATGCAATCAACCAGATCGGCTTCGATGATGGCCTTGCGAATCTCGCCTTCGCCGGACTGGTTCGACGACATGGACCCGTTGGCCAGCACAAAGCCCGCAAGCCCGGTAGGGGCAAGGTGCGAGATGAAGTGCTGCACCCATGCGTAGTTGGCATTGCCCGCCGGAGGGTTGCCATAGACCCAACGCTTATCGCCCTTGAGCAGTTCGCCGCGCCAATCGCTATCGTTGAAAGGCGGATTGGCAATGACGTAATCGGCTTTGAGGTCCGGGTGACGGTCATTGTGGAAGGTGTCGCCGTGGCCGATCTGCGCGTCTATGCCACGGATGGCGAGGTTCATCTTCGCCAGCCGCCACGTGGTGTAGTTGGACTCCTGCCCGTAGATGGAAATGTCGCCGATGCGCCCGCTGTGTGCCTCAATGAACTTTTCACTCTGGACGAACATTCCGCCGGAGCCGCAGCAGGGGTCATAGACGCGTCCCTTGTACGGGGCGAGCATCTCCACCAGCACACGGACAACATGCGACGGCGTGTAGAACTGGCCGCCCTTCTTGCCCTCCGCACTGGCAAACTGCGAGAGGAAGTATTCATAGACGCGCCCCAGCATATCCTTGGAGCGGTCAGCCGGACTGCCAAGGGCGATATTGCTGACCAAATTGATGAGTTGGCCGAGGCGTTGCTTGTCTAGTCCAGGGCGTGAGTAGTCCTTGGGAAGGACGCCTTGCAGCGACGGGTTGTCGCGCTCGATGGCCGCCATTGCGTCATCCATCAGCTTGCCGATGGTGGGCTGCAGCGCATTGTCCTTGAGAACCGACCAGCGGCCCTCTTTGGGCACCCAAAAGATGTTTTCGGCCCGGTATTCGTCCGGGTCTTCGGGATCGGCCCCCTCAGCGGCCAGCGTGAGGAGTTCGGCGTGTTTGGCCTCGAAGGCGTCCGAGATGTACTTGAGGAAGATCAGCCCCAGGACGACGTGCTTGTACTCCGCCGCGTCCATGTTGTTGCGCAGCGCGTCCGCCGCCGCCCAGAGTTGCGCTTCGAGGCCGTCAAAGGCCGAATTGGAGCCGGATGTAGCAGAAGTTCCCATAACTTTCACTTGGCTGGTATGGTAGCAGATCGTGGATGCTGTCTGCGAGTCACCAGAGAACCTGTTGTTGGGTTGCAAGGGGGCATCGTATCCGCGAAAGCGCCCACAAGCGAAATCCTGACAGTGCTACGGACGACACGCAAAGAGGGAATGGTTTTCAGTGCCCTTCAGGGAGAACATATGGCCTATAAGGCGTCGTACATCTGGGTAGGTGTCCATGCCGGGATTGTAGCTCTGCCCCGCCGTGCTGCCCGTGGCAAGTTTTCTTTTCTCCGCCTCCCCCCACGGTTAGATTTGTTCTGGCAAATCTGGCTTCTGTCTCACCCATTCAAGTCATGCGATGAACCCACGACGCCCGCATATGAGGATATTGCGCGAAATCTTGTGAATGCAGGTGGTTATAGTATTGCCTATTGTGACACATCTGACATATACTACACCATGAAAGAGGGAACGAAATATGGTCCCAACGAAGAAGGCGGCTGCCCGACCGAAGCGCAGAATTGTTGCTCCCGTGGAGACGCGCACTCAACTCCGGCTCACCGTCGATTCCAAATTCACCAAGAGCCATTTCAGCCAGCTATTTGCTGTGCTCAAAATCCGGCGAAAGAACGCCCTCGCGGAACACATCATCATGAATTTCAAAACCAAGGCGGCACAGGCACAGCTTGTGGCGTTCTATAACGGCCCGTGGCTGGACATTCCGTTTCAGAGCATTGACACATCGTTCGTCTTCCCATTGACCCACGAGATTGCCGATGAACTGGAGAGAGTGGGTGGGGAAATTCTTGGAGGCGTGAACAAATCCAAGACGTTTCGCGTGATGGTGGCCTACTTCGCCTTCGTTCATAAGCTGAAAACTCCAACGCATTTCATGCTGGCGTAGCCTTTGCACCTTCATTGAAGGGGTTTACGCAGCTCTGAGTGGCTTCAGGACTTCACTGTTGCGGCCTTCGCCTTCACCTTTACGGCGCTTGGTGTGCGCGGTGCGGGCTTGATGGGGTCGGGAATCGCGCGGGACATTTCTTCTGCCTTTTCTCCGAGCAACTTGGTGAACTCATTCAAAAGCTCGGCATGATTCTTCGCCAGATACTTTTCAACACGGGCGTTTGTCGTCAGGCGTTCGATATATCCAAGACCGATAGTCAGGTCGAGAGCCTGGGTAGCATAGGTCTCCTCAACCTGTTTCAGGTCGGAGAGCAATGCCTCCGACTCGCCTTGAAGCGCCTCCAGTTGAGCCTGGGCACCGGGGCTGGACCTGCTCACCTTCTCGGGATTCGTTATCAACTCAGGCTTTGTAATCGTCAGGAGCGCCTTCGCCATTTTTCCCGAGTAGTCGTTGGCATGTATCATCCGCTCGGCTGCTTGGATTTGACCGATTGGTTTCATCTTGCGGAACAATCCATAAGTAAAAACAGAAACACGCCGATTCGCGAGAAGCTGAACCACTTCAGGGCAGACGCCATCCAACATGGATCTTTTCCGGCGGATCGTATCGACATCGACCGCAAGCGACACTGAAATGTCATGCTCGCTGACGCCGTTCGACAACGCCTTCAGAATCATATAATGCTCGCCGATGTTGGAAAGGCGATTGACCCGCTTATTGTAGGTGTATCCCTCGTCATCGGTCGCGAAGATGCACCTGACCTCAAGTTCATTACGCTGCTTCAATATGTCCAACCGAAGCGCACCATCGAGAAGCAAGAACTTCCCGTCGGCAACCGGAGC